>DRLW01000090.1 GCA_011375275.1 Bacteroidota bacterium | reverse complement strand
GCAACCCGCCTGCTGACTTTTCGCGAACCCGGCTTCTCTTTCATCAAGCCGGAGCATATCCTGCAGGCGATACAGGAAAATTTACGCTGGCTGCAAATCTACGTCATGTCGGCGGGCGCAAAGTAGGGATTTGCGGAAAGTCTGTACCGCGTACCGCGACATTTATGACGCGTCTCTGCCAGCCTCCCGTACCGCGACATTTATGTCGCGCCTCTGCCACCCTCCCGTAACGCGACATTTATGTCGCGTCTCTGCCACCTCATCAAAAGCAGCATGAACAACGGAATATCGCGTCACTGCCATCCCCCCTTAAGCAGCATGAATAACGATATGTATCATACATCGCGACATGAATGTCGCGTTACACCTGAGCACCATCCGTACCGCGACATGAATGTCGCGGTACAGCTCTCCCCCTCGTACCGAAACAGCCTGATGGCAAGCTCATCAGGCTGTGTACTCGGGGTTCTGTTCTTTCAGTGAGGGAAGCCCATCAATGAGTCGCTGCATCAGTTTCCCTGGGTTTTGGCAACGGCTTGCGCGGCAGTTTTTCCGGCCGCGTCGCTGTGTGCCAGACGAAAGAAGCGATGATCGTTGCCGCCTGTTTCAGATCACTTTCAAGCACGTGATCATAGGTATCCATATTTGAGTGGTGTGTTCGCGAAAAGTACTCCATCGGGTCCTGGATAAACTGAAACCCGGGCAAGCCGATCGCATCAAAAGAGAGGTGATCCGTGCCACCGGTATTGTCCATGCTGATGGTTTCAGCACCGAGATCATGGAACGGCTTGAGAAAGGCTTCAAAGATCGGCCGCACAGCGAAATTCTCCTGCAGATAAATCCCACGAATGCGCCCGCCGCCGTTATCGAGATTAAAATATCCGGCGAAATTTTTGTGTTCATCTGTGAGCTGCATGGTATTTCGGTCACCGAAATGTTTTTTCACGTACGCACGTGAACCGAGCAGCCCCTGCTCCTCGCCGGACCACAGGGCGATACGGATCGTCCGCTTCGGTTTGGCACCGATGGCTTTGAGAATACGCACGGCTTCCATCATCACGGCTGTGCCTGCTGCATTATCTGTTGCGCCTGTACCTGCGTGCCATGAATCGATGTGAGCGCCGAGCATGACGACCTGCTTTTTCAGCTTCCTGTCTGTGCCGGGTATCTCAGCGATGACGTTATAGGCCAGGGTATCTTCTGTAAAAAACGTGCTGCGCACGTCGATTCTCAGCGAGACAGGCACATCATTTTCGAGCAGCCGTGCCATGCGGTTATAGTGCTCAGAGGCGACGACGAGTTGCGGCACTGTTTCCGGCGAATCGAGTTTGCGCGCGGTTCGGGATACCCCGCCGAGGCGAACGATACCGTTTTTCCACATGCTGGGTTCGAGTATCACCCGCGCACCCTCATCGATGAGAAAACTGTTGACCTTGCGCAGCAGCCGCATGCGTTCGCGGTATTTTTTCCAGCGTTCTCGCCGTGCCGCATCAGGGCCGCGGTTGGGTTCGTCGAGAGACAGGGTGGCGAGTTTCTCCAGACTTTCCTCGTCATGACGCTTAGCCTCAGCCTCAAAATTGATCGACGGCTTCGAGGAAGGCCTCACCAGTACGATAGCACCTTTGAGGGTACCGCGGTATGCTTCGAAGTCTTCCTCGCTGGCAACATCAAAAAGTACGGCTTTGCCTTCAACGATGCCATCCGTTCCCGGCGACCAGGCTTTTGCGTACGCGATGACCGGCATGTAAACCGGTGCCGTCATCTCCACGGAAAGCTTGTCCAGCGCCCACCCCCTGCCAAATGTTCCCCAGGGTTCGAGTCGGGCGCCGGTAAGCCCCCACTCCTGCAGCTTGTCACGGCTCCACTCACTCGCCGCCTTCAACCCCGGCGAACCGGTCAGGCGCGGACCATGGACGTCTGTGAGATAAAACAGGGTTTTCATAACCTGAGAATTATTCAAGCCTTCTTCCCGGATTTTCTCCACGGTCTGCCAGTCGATACGTTCCTGCGCGTGCAAGCCAGAAACCAGGGCGATGAGCAGAATCATTCCCGTACGCACTCTTTTAAACATATTGCCTCCGTTAGGTATGAGTTTGATGAGTCCTCACTACTCAGGGTGAGCTACGCAATGTGTTCATGCTGCCTCTTTCCGCACAAACCCGAACTATTCGTAACCCGGCACAGGTCACAGGTTATCGGGATGCCTCCGCTGACTGCCCGATCACGGTATCGAGGAATGATGCCATTTCATCGACATAGCGCTCGGGTTGCGTGCGGAAAGCTGCACCGTGTTTGGCATTTTCGATGACGAAAAAACGCTTGCGCGGATCAGCTTCAGCGTTGTACAGCTCGCGCACCACCTCAACAGGCATCCGTCTGTCCTCGCCACCGGCGATAAACAGAGTCGGGCGCGGCGGAGCGGAAGCGATGGCACGGACGAGATCAAAATCACGCTCAGCAGAAAAGCCCACGCGCCACTCTGTGCCCATGATGATCAACTCTGCTACCGGAAACTGGGGGATAAAAAATCCCAACGCGGAGTTCCCACGCAGCAGTTTGAGATGTCGTCGCACCGTGTGACTGAAACTGCGAAAGCTGCTGTCGATGAGCAGGGCAGCTATGTCTTGTGACCGGGGCATGGCCAAAAGCGTTGCAGCCCCGCCCATGGAAACGCCAAAATTACAAATTTTGCCGGAATAGCCGAGGGAATCGCGCACGAAATCGATTGCGGCGAGTACATCGAGCTGCTCCAGATAACCGGCGGAAGTCATGCCGCGATCGCTTTTGCCATGGCTGCGGAAATCGAAAATAAGCCCGGAGTACCCGCGCTGCCACAGCAAAGCAGCACGCTCGCGCACTTCTTCGCGGGAGCGAAACAGACCATGCGCAAAGATAACCAGCGCCGTGGCGTTGTCCCGTGGCAGGAATTCACCGCGCAGGGTGATCCGGGTGCTGTCTTTGAAGCTGTTCCGGCTCGGGAACTCCACGCTCGTAAAAGGAAGAGCCGTGAGATCGATCTGGGTGTACGTAACAGAAGGCCGGGCAGGGGGTTTGGGGATATGCGTGATCAGCCAGGATAAACCTGCGGGGATGAGGACAAGAATAAAACACAGATAGAGCAACAGGAGAATGATCAACACGCGCTTAAGCCATTTTTTCATGAGAAGTCCAGTTTAGCAAATCCGGTACGTTCATTGTCAAAGGATACTGTCTGTTCAGCGCTGCGTGCTGTCACCGGTCTCCGGCCTGAACACGACAAGGCCTGCAGCCAGAATCGCACTCAGCAGTGAACACAGAGCGGCATACGCTGCCACGGCCGGGAAGCCCCAATGCCCATACATCAGGCCGCAAAGAGCAACGGAGACAGCGATGCCGAACTTGGCTGCGGTGCTCTTGAGTGCGATATACGCGCCGCGCTGCTCCGGTGCGACCAGCTCGGTTACGAGAGCCTGATAGGCACCCTCGCGCATGCCGAAGAGCAGGCCTCCCGCAGCCACAAAAAAAAGCGCGTGCTGCAGGCCGGAGACCGCACGCGCAGAGAAAAGCACGATGCTGAGCAGGCCCCCGGTCATGATG
>DRLW01000089.1 GCA_011375275.1 Bacteroidota bacterium | reverse complement strand
GATCTTTGCCTGCACAGAGACGTAGGGGGCGTGCAGGCCGTAAAGCTTCTGCCTTTTGGCCTGCACGCCTGCTTTGAATCGGTTTGCCGGCACCAGCGGTAATGGTTGCCGGTCGGCCTTGCGCTCGGCATGCAGGAAATCCGCTCCTCCGGTCACTGTTAACCAGTCGGTCGCCTGAAGCGTGAGCGTGAATTCAGCGCCTTGCAGCAGCGCATCCGTCTGGCTGTGCTGATATTTGCGAAAACCGGATTCAGGATCAGTCGCACCGGTAGGCTGGAGGTAAATGTACTGTTCGATTTTATTGTGGAAAAAGGCCAGTTCACCCTGCATGCGCGCAGAAACAAAGCGAAGAGACACATCGAGGTTGAGCGCGTTCTCAGGCTGTAAATTTTCATCACCTGTCTCATATCGCACTGTGCCCTCATGAACACCATCGACAAACAGCTCGAAAGCTGTTGGTGCCCGCCATGCGCGACCGAAGTTGGCGGCGATGGCCAGGGGAGCAGATATCCGCCAGACAGCTCCCAGAAGTCCGCTCAATTCCTGATAACGGCGTACCTGCTCATCGAGCACGAGCCTGTTGTCCTGCCCGATTTTGAGCTGCCGGCTGTCCAGGCGCAAGCCTGCGGACAGGCTGATTTGGCGTAAATTCATTTCCTCGTAGAGAAAAAACGCCAGGTTGCGTTGCCGGAATTGGGGGATCAGCACGTCGCGGGCAAGGCTTTGGTTGCGTTGCTGCATGAGAGAAAACCCGGCTGTTCCGAAAACCGGTCCGATGGGATAGTGATGTACTTTGATATCAAGCGTACCGGTACCGAGCAGCAAATTCAGTTCAGGGTTTGCCTCGTCCTGCGCTTCAAACTCACGGCGATGGTTATTCTGCCAGGCTGCATCCGCCTCAATGCGCATGTTGTTCAGCGGCAGGCGGAAGTTGAGGTGTATCTTGTCATGGGTGACGCGTTGGTAGGGCGTAGCGCCCGGATTTTCAGCAGGGTTTTCGTATATCTCGAATTTTTGATTTACCCGTGATGCATGCAGTGTCGCCGACCCCCACAAACCGTGCACACCCAGCGATGCACGGCCGTTATATTCGCTCATCCCGCTGTTCGGCAGCCGTCCTTTTGGCGTAGTGATATCACCGGCAGAGCGGGCACTCACACTGGTACGGTAATTCACTTTACCAAGCATGCCGTACAGGGATAGTGCGCCAGCACCCTGGCGGTTATTGCTGAAACCGCTGAGCATGATCTTGCCCTGCATCGGTGCCACATTTTCTGCCGGAACGTCAGCGCTTTTGATATTGATCACGCCACCGAGCGCATCGGAGCCATAAAGAACGGAGTTTGGCCCCCGGATCACTTCGATGCGCTCGGTATCAAAGGCATCGATTTCCGGTGCATGCTCATCACTCCACTGCTGTCCTTCCTGCCGTACCCCATCGACAACCACCAGTACGCGCTGCGAGGTCAGACCGCGAATCGAGGGTTTGACGATCCCGCTGCCGGTTGAGAAGGTTGCCACGCCTGGGCTGTTTTCAAGGATATGGATGGTGCTCTGCCCGCGCCCCCGGTCCAGTTGGCGACCTTCGAGAACAGTGACAGATTGTGGTGAACTGAGCACATCTGTCGGTTGCGGCTTGGCTGTGAGTACGATCGACGGGAAGTCGAGCGGGCTGATGTGCAGCACAACATGAAGACGCACATCGCCCGCGCGCGTATCGACCTGGTGCGTTTCTTTCTGATAACCAATCATAGAAAACATGATGACATAAATGCCCTCTGGTATTTTTTCTATGATGAATGTTCCGGTGGAATCCGTTGAAGCACCGCGCTGCAGGGCCGGCAACACGACGTTCACACCGGCCAGAGGCTGGCCATTGGTGTCCGAAACGATACCCGAAATAGTTTGTCCATTTACCGGTGAACCGAGATATCCGAAGGCAAAAGCAAAAGCTAGGGCTGGAAAGATAACATGAAAGATGAGTTTGTGCATCAGTGCTCCCTTTTCGATATGCAATAGATCTGAAGCGTAAAAACCAACCAGGGCAGAGACAGGCGTGCGCCATGGCAAAACAGCAACAGATGCCGGTGAAAGTTTCTCCCCGTAAGCAGGCTTGGAGCAAGAAAGAGCATCACGCAAAGATGCCGGGGCATTTTTCACCGGAATACACAGGTGTATTTCCAGGTGGTTATTACGCGTTTTGTCGATTGTGACGGGTTATTACAACTCAGATGAATCGATCAGCATGGAAGATGATGCGGCGGGGCACGGAAGGGATGACGGCAGTGTAAGAGTCTCCTGGCCGCTGATATCAGGCGGCGAGTCGTGATGAGGATAACCGGGGGCCGCAATGGTTCTCCAGCAGCCATAACGCTCCCCGGTAAGGGCGAGTGATTACTCAGACAATAGGCACAGAGGTCCTGGATGCCCGGTACAGTTGATTGTTCGGTATCATCGTGCAATACCTGCCGGGAACTCTGCGAGGCCGATGGGCCCAGATGGGCAACCTGATGCATCGGGATGGCGAAAAGCTGCCCGGTCAGGTTAAGTGCGACGAAAATCGAAAACAATTTTTTGAAGCTCATGAGACCACTGTGCATATTCTATAGCCGGTGAAATTGGCGAATTGATTGAATCGGAAGTATCGGGTAATGTCTTGTCTGCTCATCATATTCGTTTTCTTGCAACCCGGTTGACTCCACACGGTTGCATCTTTTCCCTCAGCCTGTTGCGATAACGACCTTAATTTAGACGCCCGAAAATGTCGTTTGTTCATCATACAGAAAGATTGTACTATATCGTGATTTTCCAGAATAAATACAAGAGTTCCGAATATGCCGCTATGCGGATCAAAATCTTTGCAGGGGAATACCAGAGAGGTGGAACCCCAGTATTTCTCTGCTTTACAGAAACGATCGGGACAGAGCCTGCGAGGCACTTTCTCAGTTTTCTGAAAAAAAAGCTTGCGGTTTTTTTATTTAATGCTATCTTGTTAGTGTTCGATAACTAACATAGTGAGCCATTCATAAAGGATTTTATCATGAAGACCAGCTATTACTCTCTTTTGATTCTCTCTTTCATTTTCACCCTGCCGGGCTGCGTTGAGCAAGCGCAGGAAAACTCTGCTGAACAAAAACCGATGGTGCATGAGCAGGGCAATGCACCGATGCAGCTCGAATTGCCCGATAATCTTGCCGGAGTACTTCGGCAGGAAATGCAATTGCTTGAAAAAGGCATGGGCGAACTTTTGGGGCATATCGTCGCCGGGCGCTCCGGGGATGCGGCTGCGGTGGCTTTGAAAATAGAAAAAAGTTTTGTTCTCAAACAAGCGCTCACACAGGAAGAGCTCAAGCAGCTCGTCGGATTATTGCCGGCAGAGTTTATCACGATGGATCGTAAATTTCATTCTGATGCCGGAGCACTTGCCGCTGCTGCTGAAAAAGGCGAGTTTCGCACGGCGATGAAACTCTACACTACCATGGCAGAGTCATGTCTGGCCTGCCATAGCCAGTATGCTGCACAGCGCTTTCCAAAACTGGCACATTGACCCGGAGAATTATTATGGCACGCATTCACACCGAGGAACGGCAG
>DRLW01000088.1 GCA_011375275.1 Bacteroidota bacterium | reverse complement strand
GCGCGCGAATTCGTCCGCGCGATTGACGCCCTCAGCGGCGACAAGCTGTTTGAAAACGGTGTCAAAATCGGGCCGAACCGGGGCCGCATCCTGATCAAAATGGAGCGGACATTTCACCCGGACCTGGCCTTCAATTTTTCTCCGCACAAACCGGATCATCACATCCTCAACACGGCCTACCACCTGGCCAGAGATTATCGCCGGCGCGAAATTATACTGGTCACCAAAGATGTCAATCTGCGCATCAAGGCCAAATCGATCGGCCTGAAAGCGCAGGATTACACAACGGATCACGTCAAGGATGTCTCGGCACTATACAAGGGTCACAGAACCGTCGAGCAGGCGCCGGTAGAGCTCATCGATCAGATGTATCAGATGCCTTTCGAGCTGGCGGTTGAGAGTTTGCCTGTGGAAAAGGACCTGGTGCCACACGAGTTTCTCATCCTGCGCAACGGCAAAAAATCAGCCCTGGCAACGTTTGACCCTTTTGCAGGCACGATAAAACGCGTCGATAAAGTGCCGGCCTACGGCATCATACCGCGCAACGCCGAGCAGACTTTTGCCATCAATGCCCTGCTCAACAATGACGTGCAACTGGTGACCATCTCCGGCAAGGCCGGCACGGGCAAAACCCTGCTGGCGCTGGCTGCTGCGCTGGAACGGCGTAAATATTTCCGCCAGATATACCTCGCCCGCCCCATCGTGCCCCTGAGCAACAAAGACATCGGCTATCTGCCGGGCGATATCCAGTCTAAACTCGACCCATACATGAAGCCGCTGTTCGATAATCTCGGCGTCATCCAGAACCAGTTCCGGCCCTCTGACCCCAAGCACATGCGTATCAAAGAGCTGCTCGAATCAGACAAGCTGGTGATCTCGCCCCTGTCCTACATCCGCGGCCGCAGCCTGGTGAAGATTTTCTTCATCGTGGATGAGGCGCAAAACCTGACCCCGCACGAAGTCAAGACGATCCTCACGCGCGCCGGCGAGGGCACAAAGATGGTTTTTACCGGAGACATCTTTCAGATAGACCACCCTTATCTCGACATGCACTCCAACGGCCTGAGCTATCTGATCGAAAAGATGCAGGGCCAAAAACTGTATGCGCATATCAATCTGGAAAAAGGCGAACGCTCTGAGCTCGCCGAGCTGGCCAGTAACCTGTTGTGATGCATCTTTTCCGGAAGTTTGCCGGCAAATGCTCCCGGTATTCCGGCCGGAAAAGTATTAGGAAATGAAGCGAAAAAAAATTATTTTCGCCCTGTTTTCACCCTGAATTCTGAGGAAGTACCGTCATTCCTGTACGAACGATGAGGACCGATTTATGAGCAAAGTGAATGGCAAAACAGCGGCAAGAAAGACCCTTCCCCTGAGTGCTGAAAAAATTCTCAGGGATTATAAGATAGCTTATCAAAGCCGTCAGGCCAGCCTTTTAGGGCGCAAAGAGGTCATGGGCGGCAAGGCGAAGTTCGGCATTCTCGGCGACGGCAAAGAGGTGCCCCAACTGGCCATGGCGCACGTTTTCCAGCCCGGCGATTTCCGCTCCGGCTACTACCGCGACCAGACCTTCATGTTCGCCACCGGCATGACCACGATTCAGGAGTATTTTGCTCAGCTCTACGGCCATGCCGACCCTGAGGCTGAGCCTGCCACGGCCGGCCGCGGCATGAACGCCCACTTCGGCACCATCTCCCTCAATCCGGATGGCAGTTGGAAAAATCTCTCCGGGCAGATGAACTGCTCTTCGGATATTTCCCCGACAGCCTCGCAGATGCCGCGTCTCGTCGGTCTCGGCTATGCCTCGCGCCTCTTCCGCCAGCTCGAGGCACTGAAGCAGTTCACACAGTTTTCCCGCAACGGCGATGAAATCGCCTTTGGCACCATCGGCAATGCCTCCTGCGCCGAAGGCTTGTTCTGGGAATCGATCAATGCCATCGGTGTGCTGCAAGCGCCGGTCTTGTTGTCCATCTGGGATGATGACTACGGTATTTCTGTGACCAACGAATATCAGCACACCAAGGCAAACGTCTATGAACTGCTCAAAGGCTTTCAGCGCAAGGGCAGAACCACGCCGGGATTTGAACTGCACACCGTACGCGGTTGGGATTATCCCGCGCTGATCAAGCTGTATCAGCGTGTTGCCGGTGCCGTTCGCAAAAACCACATCCCGGCCATCATCCACGTAGCAGAGTTGACACAACCCCAGGGGCACTCCACCTCGGGCAGCCACGAACGCTACAAATCCAAAGAACGCCTCGAATGGGAAAAAGAACACGATTGTCTGAAAAAAATGCGTGAGTGGATGATCAGCGCTGGGGTGGCCACGGCCAAAGAACTCGACCGTCTGGAAAAAGACGAGGCCCGGCAGGTTATCAGCATCCGCGACGCGGCCTGGGAGGCATTCAACGATCCGATCAAAAAAGAGCGCGATCACGTAGCCGCGCTGATCGACACCCTGGCTCAACAGTCGGCGCAGAAAGATGCCCTGCTGCGCATCAAGGCTGAGCTGCTCGGCATCGCCTACCCTTTGCGGCGCTATAACCTCGAGGCCGCGCACAAAGCCCTGCTGCTGGCACGCGAGGAGCCGAATCCGGCCCGGGCTGCCCTGGCAGAATGGCGCCGGAAATACGACGAGGAAAACAAAGAACGCTACGGCTCGCATCTGTACAGCGAAACGGAAGATTCCGCCCTCTCTGTGCCGGAAATCAAAGCGGTCTATTCGCCCTCGCCCAGGAAGATTCCCGGCTTTGAAATTCTCAATGCCTGCTTCGACGCCATTCTGGCGCGCGAGCCGCGTTTCCTCGCCTTTGGCGAAGATGTCGGCCGCCTCGGTGATGTCAACCAGGGATTCAAGGGCCTGCAGGAAAAATACGGCGAGCTGCGTGTGAGCGATACAGGCATCCGCGAGGCTACGATCCTCGGCCAGGCCATCGGCATGGCCATGCGCGGGCTGCGTCCGCTGGCGGAAATCCAGTATCTCGACTATCTGCTCTACGCTCTGCAGATCATGTCCGACGACCTGGCCACACTGCACTGGCGTACGCGCGGCGGCCAGAAAGCACCGGTGATCGTGCGCACCCGCGGCCACAGGCTCGAAGGCGTCTGGCACTCTGGCTCACCCATGGCCGGTATCCTCAACCTGCTGCGAGGCATGTGGATTCTGGTCCCGCGCGACATGACCCAGGCTGCCGGATTTTACAACACCCTGCTGCGGGCCGAAGAGCCGGCACTGGTCATCGAAGTACTCAACGGCTATCGCCTGCGCGAACCTGTGCCTGATAACCTCGCCGAATTCACTATTCCTCTGGGCGTACCGGAAATCCTGCGCACCGGCCATGACCTCACGGTGGTCACCTATGGCGCCTGCTGTCGTGTGGTCATGGCAGCGGCAGACATGCTGCACCAGACTGGTATCGAGATCGAGGTGATCGACGTCCGCAGCCTGTTGCCCTTTGACCGGCCACAGATGATCCTCAATTCCCTGAAAAAGACCAGCCGCGTTCTATTTGTGGATGAAGATTTCCCCGGCGGTGCTACGGCGTACATGCTGC
>DRLW01000087.1 GCA_011375275.1 Bacteroidota bacterium | reverse complement strand
CGCTGTACGGACATACTTGCCGAAGCGCAGGATGACCCCGACCTCCTCTGCAGCGATGGTGAACCAGCTCGTGAAGACTCCATAGAGCACCACGATGCCGATGATGATCAGCCGTACGGCGCCCGGCGGCATCTGTGGCGGCCGGATGTCGTTCAGGTTGATTTGTTGTTGCGGCATGTTCTCGCCTCCTGATATATCTTGAATGATTACCGGCAGATAGGTATCTGCCGGAAGAATTTATTTTCTCGTCATTGATGTGCAAATTGCGGGCTGCTTTCGCCTGTAAAATTTTGTCACCCCCCGCTCTCGTCACACCGCTCCTGCGGTGTGACCTCTGAGTTGCCGCTCCTGCGGCAGCACCCAAACGAAACGAGACACCGCTTACACCGAAAACCCTGGCTGCATAACCAGAGCTGTATATTGATACGTACTGGAAACGATGATCAGGAATTTCCTGGTTCGTATTTTGCCGTTTTTGCAAGAAAATCGCGCACAGACCGGAGCAGAATCTCCGGATTTTCATAATGAACCCAATGGCCGGCGGCAGGAGCAGTCACCAGCTCTGCCTGTGGGAAAAAGCCGCGAATCGTCTCAAAATCCCGGTCGCGGATATAGTCTGAGCGTTCGCCGCGTATGAACAGCGCCGGGCCTGCGTAGCTGTCGCCGGGCGCAGGCTGATAGGCACGTGAAATAGTGAGAAACTCCCGCAGGACCGGCAGGTTGACACGCCAGCTCAGGCCATGCGCATCACTGCTGAGATTGGTCAGCACGAACTGGCGCACCAGCGCGCTGGGGATATCCGCAGCCAGGGCAGCGTCGATCGCTTTTTTGTCGGCAAACTGTTGCGGATCGATTTTCATCATGGCATCCAGAACCGCATGGACGCCACCGAGATGTGGCCTGGGTGCGATATCGACGATGATCACGCCGGCGAGGTGTTCGGCTGCCTGAAATGCCATCTCCATCGTCACCAGTCCGCCCATGGAGTGGCCGAGGACAACGA
The DNA here is from genome assembly GCA_011375275.1 of Bacteroidota bacterium. Lineage (GTDB taxonomy): Bacteria > Zhuqueibacterota > Zhuqueibacteria > Zhuqueibacterales > Geothermadaptataceae > Geothermadaptatus. The sequence continues at coordinate 2,773 of DRLW01000087.1, read as the reverse complement.
CGTGCCGGCCGGGAAATAAGCGCTGCTTCAGAGCAACGATGTCTTCAACCATGGCCGCGAATGTGTGCTCCGGCGAATGCGGAGACCGCCCGTGGTTGCGCATATCCGGGACGACGACCTGTGCCTGGTCTGCCAAAGCCTTGGCGATGCTGTGCCAGTTTCTGCCTGAGCCGAGCAGGCCGTGCAGAATAAAAAGTGGCGTCCCGCTTTCCCCGTAGCGACGGTAGAAAAGTTCCATAGTCTTAAAAATCCAGAAGTGTTAACAAATCAGGTTATCCCGTTGATTACAAAATGCCGGAGCGCCTCTCATCACACCGTTCCAGCGATGTGACGTCGTGATGCTCGTGTTGCCGCTCACGGGCAGTACACCAGCAAAACGAGATGCCGCCTGCGCCGAATGTCCGCACCCAAACCGAAACCGTTACTCCGGTTCCCTCACAGGGAAAACCGGCCCTCCGGCCGCAGGTACATGCCCGAAAGGATGAGATTCCGGCACTGCGCTTCTCCTGGCGGAATGACACATGCCGGTATCTGAGCCGTGCCCGGTTTGCTGAGTTAGCTGGATAACCAGAGCTGACATTTTATAACTTTATGATAAATATGTGATTGAGCCTTGTTTATTGCGAAAATTTATGGATGTCCGGTGATGTCATGAAATCGGGTCAGGCATGATTCTGCTGGTCATACAGGGCAAGCAACCACTCCGCGTACACCCGCAGCCCGGCGATGTGTTCTGTTTCCACAGGCTGGAGCTGGAGCAGCGAGGAGGAGTCAAAGTCCGGTACCCAGAAATGGTGGACCGCCAGAGCTGCGCCAAGGGCTGTGGCGTTGGCAATATCTGCGATGTAAAGCTGGCAGGGCTGCACCAGCATGGAGAGAATTTTCAGAAACCACGGGTTGCGTGTGAATCCCCCATCGACGAGCATGCGTTTTTGCCCGGGTTCGGCGACATTGTCGATGAGATAAGCCGTGAGCACAGCAAGGTCGAGGCACAAACGGGCGTAGGCCTGCTCAGGTGAAGAGAAAACGCTCAGGTCCCACGTTCCGCGCGGGACATGGGGAAAGGGCCCGCTTCCGTGCAGGGTCTCGGCTGTGAGCACACCCTCGTTGGGCTTGGCGAAAAAATCCGCCAGCAGCGTTTCGATATCAGCATTTTTCTCATCCGGAGCTCTGCCAAAGTGCTCGCAGATGCGCCGCAGTTGCAGCTCGTGCTCCTGTCCGGCATAGATGCGTGCCGCGCGAACCGGTTGCAGTTGCGGCGTCAGATAGTACAGCCGGTCCTGCTGCAGGTCCTGCTCACTCAACACAAAGCCTGCAAAGGGATTCTGGGCAATGACCCACGTCCCGGTGGTGACCAGGATAAAAGGGTCGTCAAGAGATTCGAGATAGGGGTAGAGCGATGCAGCGGCGTCGTGCATGCCGGCACCGACCGGGATATTGCCGCGTGCTTGCAGTAAACCGGCCAGGGAACTATCGAGCTGGCACAAACGGCCGTGATCGGCAAGCCGGGGGATGCGCGTTTGCCAGCCCAGCCCTTCGATGGCCGGAACACTCGGGGCCATCATTTCAAAATCCCATAAACCGGTGTGGCAACCATAGGACGTCGCTTCTGAAATCAGGACACCGGAGAGTTTGTAAATCAGGTATTGCGGCAGGAACAGGGAATAGCGGATCTGGCTTGCAAGCTCCGGCCGGTGACGGCTGATCCAGAAAAGCTGTTTGGCGGCGATGAGAAAGTTTGCCAGGTGTGGGGTGGCATGGCGGGTGTTGCTGCCCGGGAGCTGTGAAAACCACGCCCTGAACTCCTGCTCAAGCTCCTCACCGGGATGGGAATTATAGGAATAAACCGGCTGAATCTCTTTGCCCTGGTCATCGATGTGCACGAGGGTGGCGCCGAAGGCCGTCGCATTGATGGCGCGCACGAGAAATTTTTTCTCACGGCCGATTTTTTTCAGCTCTGCGAGAAACCAGCTCCAGACCGTATCGAGATCATCCTGTACCAGACCATCAGCAATGGGCTTTTCGATGGTCGCAGTACTTTGCTCATACACGACACGCAGGGACGCATCGAAGAGAAAAAGCTTGGTGTTGGTTTTACCGACGTCCAGGACCAGGGAGACGTCTTGCATGCAAACCTCCGGTGGAAATATGGGCGCTCACGGCAGGCAACGAGAGCCTGACAGGGCAAAATTTTTTGCAGAAAACCACTATAGCAATTTTTATGTCCAAAAGCAAATAATGCCTGCCGGAATACGACGATAAGTGATGCTGATGAACAGTGACTGAACCGATGCGCCGGTTACGCGAATTTTATTATCCAATGATGAATTTTTCTGTTATATTCATCGAAGCCCGGCCGGGTTGGGTGGCGTCACAGCGCAGGAGCGATGTGACGAGGTGATGAAAGATGAAGTTTTCAGGTTTTGCTAGCAACTGGCTCCGGTATTTCCGGTTAAGTTCTCAGATTTATCGTTTTCAGGATACAGGAAAGGAAGGACATGAAGAAAGTCTCAGCAGCAGAAGTGGTTTCAGTGATCAGGTCTGGTGACCGGGTTTTTGTACACAGCGTGGCTGCCGCACCGCAGCAGTTGATTCAGGCGATGATGCAGCGCGCAGGAGAGTTGCGCAATGTGGAGATCGTTTCCATACATACGGAAGGCAAAGCACCCTATGCCGATCCCCAGTACCGCGATAGTTTTCATACCAATGCCATGTTCGTCGGCGGCAATATCCGCAAAGCCGTGCAGTCCGGCGAGGCGGATTACATCCCGGT
>DRLW01000086.1 GCA_011375275.1 Bacteroidota bacterium | reverse complement strand
TCTTTTTTTACCTCTTTTGACAGCCGTATTTTGGTCTTGCCGCCTTCAAAAAGCGCGACCCGGCCAACGCACAGCGCCAGTACGAAGTGTGTGTTTGCCGAGTCAGGATACAACGACACAGCCTGGCGCGCCAGGCTGTCGCCGGCCTGGTAGTAGCTCAGGGCTTTGTCCTGGTCATCCTTCTCGAACGGTTTACCAACATCGGCGTAAGACCGGGCGCCTTTCCACAACGCTTCATAATTCTTCGGGTCTTCCTTGAGCACATTGAGATAGTGCTCGAGAGCGATTTTGTTTTCATAGCGCTCATAAGCGGCATTGGCGAGCGCCAGTTCTTCCTCCACACCTGCTGGCCGGGGAACAGCCGCACCTGCTGCTATTCCCTGTGCGAGCACAAACATCACGACCATGAAAAGGGCTTGCATAATGTCCCTCCTTAACCTGAAGACTTTCGAAACAACCGTGTTTTATCAGCCGGCATTGTCCATGAAACATCGCAGCGCGGATGAAAAGCAGAATAACTGAAAAATTTTGACCGGCGCAATCATTTTTACGGGCATGTTCTTCGCAGTTTGCAAAAACTGTTCTGATAATGCAAGTAATTCCTGACACACAACGTGCGCCCCTTTCTCGCCGGGCAGGGAACAGACCGGCTCCGGCCGCCCGTTCCCGGATGCCGGGGACGCTGCGGCACGCAGAGAACGTGTTATCATTTTTGCGAATGATTCCGAAAAACAGGAAGCTCCCGGCCGTCACGTATTTTTTTCACCGCTGTGAAAATGACAAAGCAGAATCCCGCTCAGAGCAAGAAAGCCGCACCCGTAATTTTTAGCTTGTGATACGCTGTTTTTCCTGTTATCCTGAACCGGATGGAGACGCCGGTGCGGCTCCTCATGACGGGGCTATGCACAACTCCAGGGTTCGAGTATTTTCCCAGCCAGACCATCCGGTTTCCACCCACCCGGAGCACATCAACCATCGCCAGGAAACCCGTTCATTTTCAGCCTGAATACCCCTGCTTTTCCCGGAACGATTCTTGAATAAATGCATTCTTTTATATGTTCTGTCTTACTCAACTCATGTGTATTCCATGCAGCCCGGGAATCGTTTTTCCCCGCATTTCCGGTGCTGATTTTTCATCTTCACAAGACTCAGGAGGGTATATGCGCAAAGGTATCGTTTTCTTGCTGGCCCTGCTCATGCCGGTCTCCGGCGTTCTGGCGAGCGGGTTCAATATCTACGAATTCGGCGGCAAAGCCTCAGCGATGAGCGGAGCCGTCGTTGGCCGTTACTGGGATGGTTCGACAATCTTTTACAACCCCGCGGGCCTTGGTTTTTCGCAGGGCACGCAGTTCTACGGAGGAACAACGCTTATTTTTCCGACCGCAAAGTTCGTCGGTGCCTCGCCGATTTTTTCCAACACAACCTACAACGCGGTCGAAAACATATTCACACCGATCGGCGTCTATCTATCGCACAAATTCGATGATAACTTTGCTGCCGGGATCGGTGTCACCAACCCCTTCGGGCTCGGCGTCGAATGGTCGGATGATTTCCCCGGCCGGGCGATCTCGCAAAATGCTGTACTGGAATCCTTCTATATCACACCAGTCCTCGCTTATAAAATCGCTCCCAACTTCAGCATCTCCGGAGGGCTGGATATCGTCATCGCCCGGGTTAACCTGCAACGCGCCGCCAACATGTTCGACAGCCCGGGATCGCCAGGCTATGAAATTGGAGAAGTAGAGCTCAGCGGCACCTCGCGCACAGCTATCGGCTTCAATTTCAGCGCCATGTATCAATCTGAAAAACTGGGTTTTGGCTTCATGTATCGCCACTCCGTCACCGCGGACTTCCGCGACAGCGACGCTGATTTTACCATATATGACAACCTGAGCGTGCCCAACGCCGCTGCGATCGCCAAGTTCGTCCTTTTTGACCAGAAAGCCAACGCCAGCCTGAATTTCCCCAATTATTTTGCCCTCGGACTGTACTACAAACTGACGGAAAAATTCGGCGCAGAGGTCGATTATGTCTGGTTCGGCTGGTCCCAGTTCGATCAGATCACGCTGGATTTTCAGGGCAACGATGCCCTCGATCAGGAAATTCCTTTCAACTACAGTGACTCATGGCAGCTCCGGGTCGGTACGCACTATGACCTCAACGACAAACTCACGCTACGCGCAGGCTACAGCTATGATGTCACCCCGCAACCAATCGAGTCTGTCAGCCCGCTGCTGCCGGACAACACGCGTAACAATGTCAGCTTCGGTGCCAGCTATGCGTTCGGCAACTACACCGTCGATGCTGGATACATGCTCGTCAATATCGGCGAACGGTCAACGGTGGAAGATGGTGTCGGCAAAAACCACTATGGGTTCAACGGCACCTATACCTCCAAAGCTGACCTGTTTTTCCTCAGCTTCGGCATCAAGTTCTGACAGGACAGGAATCTGATTTGAATGCACTACTCGTTGAAAAAAGCAAATGGAGATAGATTATGAAAAGAATAACAGGACTTGCCTTTTTGTTCATCGCCCTGATTTTCTGGCAGGGTTGTGAGCTCGAAGACCCGTCGCAGCCATCGCTGAACATACAGCAGAACCAGCTCATTCTCAGCAAAATGGTCGCGATCGGCAACAGCCTGACAGCAGGATTCCAGTCTGCCGGCATGGTTGAGGATTTCCAGCTCAACAGCTTCCCCTACCGAATCGCCCAGCAGATGGGCGCGGGTGCCAGCTTCCAGCAACCGCTGATCGCGGCCCCGGGTATCGGCAGCACTGCCGGAAAAACACCGCTGAAATTCGTCAACGGAGCGCTAGTAGCTGATGATCTGACCGTCAGCCCGCTGACACTGCTGAAAAACGCCCGCCTGCCACGGCCGTATGACAACCTCGGTGTTCCCGGCGCAACCTTAAATGATGCGATCAGCGCCACCAGCGCCCAGACCTCGCAGTCGGGCAGCAACTCGTTTTTCGACATCGTTCTGCGCAATCCCAATTTCGGCAATACCACGCAAGTGCAGCAGGCCATCATGCTCAACCCGACGCTGATCCTGCTCTGGCTCGGCAACAACGACGTTCTCGGCGCGGCAACCGCCGGCGGTGCCCTGGAGCGCATCACTCCGCAGAGCGACTTCACCGCTCAGATGACCACGCTGCTGACCGAACTGCGGCAAAAAACCCGGGCTGCCATCGTCATGGCCAACATCCCCTATGTCACCGATATCCCGTTCATCAACACCCTCGATCTCATCTTCCGGCCGGTACCGGCTTTGGGCATCAGCACTCCGGTGCCGGTGGTTTTTGATGCCACCTTCCAGCCGGTCGATTTCGGGGGCGGGCTGTATCTGCCTCTGCTCACCGAGGAGCAGGGTGTCACTCACCTGACCATTCCTGCGCTTTCGGCTTATCAGGCCGGGCTGGGCGTTCCCAACGCTGCCGCCCTGATGGCCATGGGCTTTGCCGACACAACTGCAGCAGCCCTGGAGCAGGGCATGATCGCCGCCGGCCTGACGCCCACCGGACAGCCGATCCCCGGCACCATGTCCCTGACGGCTGATGAGTCTGCCACTATCCGTGCTGCTGTGGATGGCTACAACGCAACCATCGCAGCACTGGCGCAGCAATTTCAGGTGCCGGTTGTGGATGCCAATACCATGCTCAACCAGCTCAACAGCAACGGGCTCGATGGCTACAGCGGCCGGTTCGTGCTGCTCGACCCAGCCAATACGGCCTTCAGCCTCGACGGCGTACACCCGAACAACGGTGGCTATGCCATCATCGCCAACGCCTTTATCGAGGTGATCAACACAGCATTCCAGCTCAACATCCCGAAGCTGAACACCGCAGATTATAAAGGCCAGTACGTGAGCCAGGCCCAGAAAATGTCCTGGGGCATAACCAGTGAAATTGCCGACCAGGTCAGAGCGATATTCTGACCATTCTGATGAAAGAGTCCCCGGTATTTGCGCAAATGCCGGGGATTTTTTTCGCTCTCGTCACACAGCCCGAGGTGTGGCGCAATTCAGGATACGCCGGCAAAACAACTCCCTGCGCCAGGGCTGGTTTGTTGCAGCCGAACTTTCTTCCCGGCCAAACAGGACGCAGCAAGTCAAGATGACCTTTTGCAGCCGGGGAACCCGCTGGTTTCCAGTGCCCGCTGCCGGTTCCTGCATAAAAAAAAGACTCTTCCTCAAATCGTATGGGTTGATTTTCAGTATGGGCAACCGGACAGGATGTAACGCGACATTCATGTCGCGATGT
>DRLW01000085.1 GCA_011375275.1 Bacteroidota bacterium | reverse complement strand
TCAATATTTCGTTGAGGGTCAAAATCCCGTAGGGGTTCAAAATTTGTAGGGGTTCAAAATTTTGAACCCCTACAACAACAACGATGACAAAATAAATATCAATAATCATCCATTGGCGCCATAACACGTGGTTTAAAATCGGCGTTACAAAATGGCTTTACCAAAATACCGATATTTACACCGTTTCCGTTTGACAACACAATTGTTGATGATGACAGGCACGAAACCCGTCGGGGCGACCCGGCGGTCGCTCCGACACAGCGGGCCCCATCCGGAATAATATCGTCAACAATCCCAAAAATTGGGTCGAGGACAAATATCATTTTTCAACCCGCAACACCGGCCCGATTTGCACAACGATAATTCCCCAATCCACACAATCTGAGGAAGAACCGAATTTTTGATGGCATGGAAACAGAAAACATGAAGGATGATATCATGAAGAAAATCGTCAGCACTGCGGCGGCACCGTCAGCGATCGGGCCGTATAATCAGGGGATCATCACCTCGGGAGCGTCACTGGTCTATACTGCGGGCCAGATTCCTCTGCACCCGGAAACGGGTGAGATGGTCAACGCGAACATCGAAGAAGCCACGGAGCGTGTTTTGCAAAATCTCAAAGCCGTGCTCGAAGCAGCAGGCAGCGGGCTGGAAAATGTCGTCAAAGTAACGGTCTTCATGGTAGACCTCGGCGACTTTGCGCGCATGAACGAGATTTACGGCCGCTATTTTTCCGATAATCCACCGGCGCGCTCTGCGGTGCAGGTTTCTGCGCTGCCAAAGGGTGCGCTGATCGAAATGGAAGCGATCGCTGAAGTCCGATGAAATCCTGGCTGACAGGAGTGTGCCTTGCGCTGGTGTGTTGTGCGGCAGCACCCCTCGCTGCTGGCGCGCCAGCTGCAGGCGACAGCTCGCTTACAGCGCGGGAGATGCTGCTGCTTCCTCCACCGGTGTACGAAATGACGGCCGGGCTGCACAATCGGCAATTCCGTAATAACAGCGCATTTTTACCACCTTTTGCCGATGCACCGAAGAAAGCCCGCAGTCCGCGTGGGGCGATGCTGAGATCAGCGCTGTTGCCGGGGTGGGGGCAGTATTACAACGGTAAGCTGCTCAAAGCTGCCCTCGTCTTTGGTGTGGAAACGTTTTTCGTCACCAGCGCGATCGTGCGCAACCAGAAAGTCGTTGCCAGCACAGACCCGGTCATCCGCAGTTACTGGATCGATCAGCGCAATAACATGAGTTGGGCTTTTCTGGCCACACGGCTGCTCAGCGTTCTCGATGCCTACGTCGATGCCCATCTGAGTGATTTTGATGAATCGCCGGATTTATCCTTGCAATCATCCTCGCCGGGTACGTACCTTGCAGTTTCTTTTTCAGTGCGTTTTTGATCTGAGCCGGGTTTCTGTTACCGTAGCTGAGGAGGTGAACGGGGCATGTTTCCTTATGTGATGATCGTGGTGCTCAATGCCATATCGCCGGCAGCAGCCTTTCAGCAGGAGAGCGCCGGCAGGGTGCAAAAAGCTGATCCCTGGTTCGGCAAAGACAAGCACGATCACCTTGCGGTGTCGGCTTTTCTCGTTGGCGGGCAGGTGTTTGTTTTGAAGGAAATGGCCGGCGTGGATGACCGCCAGGCTGTGGCGACAGCAGTGCTGAGCACAGCGGCTATCGGTCTGGGCAAAGAGGTGTTTGATCATGTCAGCGGCCGTGGTACTGCCAGCTTCCGGGACCTGCTGGCAGATTTTGCCGGAATCGGCCTCAGCCTTTTGATCCTTTCAAACACGGGGAAGTGAGGCTCTGGCATGCGCTGCAGAAAATCGCGAAGCTGTTTGAATGCATTGTTCCATTCAATTTTCACTTTAGATTGTGTGGGTTGGTGGGGCTGGCCCGACTCGTACCGCGACATTTATGTCGCGTCCCAGCCCTGCGCACCGGGGTGTGCTGAATAAGGCACAGTATCGTGCTTCGCGACATGAATGTCGCGGTACAGCCTGCTGGGCGGCCCGTCAGGTGCCCATATTGAAAATCAACCCATACGATTTGAGGAAGAGCCAAACAAAGAAAACACAGAAAAACATGAATGACCATAAAACAGATCAGCAGACACCCTGCTGTGAAGAGGGCGATCTGGACAAACCCCGCAGCAACTGCGGTGTGGTTGGCATTTACGGCAGTCCGGAGGCTGCCAAACTGGCCTACCTGAGCCTGTATTCTCTGCAGCACCGGGGACAGGAGAGTGCGGGTATCGCCACCTCGGATGGAGAGCATCTCTACCGCCACGCCAACATGGGGCAGGTGGCTGATGTTTTCGCCGACGAGCGCATGTTCGACCAGTTGCCCGGCAGCCTGGCCATCGGCCATAACCGCTATTCTACCACCGGCTCGACAGTGATCAGCAATGCGCAGCCGATTCTGGTCAAATCCAAGCATGGGCCGATCGCGGTATCGCATAACGGCAATCTCGTCAATGCGCGCTCGATCCGCAAAGAGCTGGAACAGGAGGGGGCGATTTTTCAGACCAGCAGCGACACCGAGGCGATTCTGCACCTTTTGGCGCGTGCGCGTGCTTCGGATATGGCTGATAAACTGCGCGAGGTTTTCGCCATTCTCAAAGGCGCCTATTCCATCACCATGCTCACCCGTGATGCGGTGTATGGCCTGCGTGATCCGCAGGGTTTCCGGCCGCTGTGTCTGGGTCGGCGCGGGGATGTCCATATTCTGGCCTCGGAGTCCTGTGCTCTCGACTTGCTGGAAGCTGAGTACATCCGCGATGTGCAGCCCGGTGAGATGATTAAGCTGGATAAAGACGGCGTGCACTCACGGCAGTTTGCCGAAAAGCGCGAACGCAAAGCCTGTATCTTCGAGCTGGTTTATTTTTCCCGGCCGGACAGCCGCGTTTTTAATGAAAATGTCGATCGTGCCCGCCGCCGGCTGGGCAAAAATCTGGCGCTGGAATGTCCGGCAGATGCGGATATCGTCATCTCGGTTCCGGACAGCTCCAACACCGCAGCGGTAGGCTTTTCGCGGCGCAGTGATATGAAATTCGAACTCGGTCTGATCCGTAATCACTACGTCGGCCGTACGTTTATTCAGCCGGAGCAGAATCAGCGCGATTTCAAAGTTCGCGTCAAGTTTAACGTGGTCAAGGGCATCGTCAAAGACCGGCGCGTGGTCGTGGTGGAGGATTCCATCGTGCGTGGCACAACGTTGCGGCAACTGACCAGCATGCTGCGCAAGGCAGGTGCCAAAGAAGTGCATATCCGCGTCAGTTCGCCGCCGATCGTTGCGCCCTGCTACTATGGCATGGATTTCCCCACGAGCGAAGAGCTCATCGCCAATAAAATGTCCGTGGCCGAGCTGTGCACCTATCTCGGCGCCGACAGTCTGGAATATCTCTCGCTCGATGGTTTGCTCGCCTCGGTGCCGCACGATGAAGGCGGATACTGCACAGCATGTTTCACCGGCGAGTATCCCATTCCACCTGAGCGCATCAAAGACAAGCACGATATGGAGTGAGCCCTCGCTGGACACATTCCGCACGACAAACCGGCGGCAGCCTGCGCAGGAGTGCTCGCTCGCCGCGAACTGGCATCACAGGACATACTTCCCCGGGAGTTCTCATGCAAAAGGACGTGCACATCATCGAAGAGCGTATCGAAAAAATAGCCGCCCCGGCCCCGCGGCATGTGCTCGGACGCCCCAGTACGATGTTCAAAATCGCGCGCATTTTCGATTATCTGTTTATCCTGCGGCCGCCGCTGTTTTTGCCTGTGTGGACTGTTTTCGCCTGCGGCTATTTCGTGGCCCCGGCTGCTGCGGCCGCTCCGAGCAGTCTTGCAGGTGACCCGCTCACCCTCGCCATCGCCCTGACGTTGCTGATGGGGAGCGCTTTTATCCTCAACCAGATCGTCGATGTCGATACGGATAAGCATAACAACAAACTGTTTTTGCTCGCCAATGGTCATATCCCGGTCCCGGTTGCCGTGGTTCAGACCGTTGTGCTGGCGTTGCTGCCTCTGGCAGTGGCTTTTGCGCATGACACCGGCGTGGGTGTACTGTTTGTGGTGATCTATCTGGTCACCGGCGTTTTTTACAGCATGGCGCCATTCAAGTGGAAAGACCGTGCCGCGCCCGGGCTGCTGGCCAACAGCCTCGGTGCTGTGTTGATTTTTACAGCCGGTTGGTGGGCCAGAGTGCCCGGAGAGTGGCAGGCGCTGTTGGCCTCCCTGCCCTATGCGGCCGCAGTCGGGGCGGTCTATCTTCTGACCACAATCGTTGACCGCGATGGGGATGCGCTGATCGGCAAGCGGACTTTTGCGGTCCGATACGGTGTCGCCAGCACCCTGCGGGCCGGTCTGCTGCTGGAAATTCTGGCGCTGGCCAGTGCAGCATTCTTTTCCGATGCGCTGATTTTCTGGCCCGCGCTCGCTGCCGTGCCGTTGTTCATCGCGGCACTGATGAAGCAGACGGGCAGCGCCATCGATCGGGCGATCAAATTTCCGATTTTGTTCCTTTCCATCGCTGTAAGCGTGATGTGGCCTTTTTATGCGCTCCTCCTGCTGGCAACATTCCTGTTGTCAAAATGGTACTATCACTACCGCTTCGGAATCAGCTATCCGAGCCTGGAATCTCAATGAATATCTCATGACCCACGACGAAAGCGATGAAATTACAGGGTAAAATACTGACCATCTCGAATTTTTTCAGCTTCTCCCGTATCCTTCTGCTCTGGCCTGTACTGCACTTTCTCAAAAAGCAGACCGTGGAAGCAAACTGGACTGCTTTTGCATTCATGGTACTGGCCGCCCTCACCGATTTTTTTGATGGCTACCTCGCCCGCAAGCTCGACCAGCGCAGCGACCTCGGACGCATCATCGACCCGATCGCAGATAAAATCGCTCTCGCTGGTGTCGGCCTGATTCTCGTGTACACCCACGGCCTGCCCATGTGGTTTTTGGGCTTGATAATCGGCCGGGATTTGGCTATTTTGTCCCTCGGTCTGACGATCGTCAGAAAGGAAGAACGCATTCCGGAAAGCAACTGGTTCGGAAAATTCGCGGTCGGGGCCTGCGCAGTCACCGTGATTTTGTACGCCGTCGATATCCAGCCGTATGGGATGATTTTTCTGTATATCTCCACCGCTCTGCTCATCATCTCCACCATCAGTTACGGCAAGCGCTATCTCGATTTCGTGCGCGCCTGATCGGGACACTCCGTACGACCGTCCGAATGCGTGTTTTATCTGCAAATCGAGAATTCACTGTCGCATCCCGGGAGAACAACACTGGCTACTTTTTTTGAAAAATTCCGCAGCGGGCTGAGCAAGACCCGCACCAACCTCTCAGACGGCCTGAGCAAGGTTTTTTCCGGCAAAACCCGTCTTGATGAGGATATTCTCGAGTTTCTGGAAGAACGCCTGATCGCTGCAGATCTGGGTGTGAATACGACCATGGAGCTGATCGAACGCCTGCGCGCCAACATCAGTCTGCGCGAGCGCGGTGATCTCGAAACCGTGATTGCCACGATCAAAAGCGACCTGCTCGCACAGCTCACTGAGCTGCGCAACGGCCATTCCGGTGAATTGAAAAACCGGCCGCATGTCATCATGGTCACCGGTGTCAACGGAGCCGGAAAAACCACGTCGATCGGCAAACTCGCCAGTCTGTACCGCAACCAGGGCAAAAGCGTGCTCGTCGGCGCGGCAGATACCTTTCGGGCTGCTGCCTCGCAGCAACTGGAAATCTGGGCGGAACGGGCCGGCGTCGATGTTGTGCGCAATAAAGCCGGGGCCGATTCTGCTGCCGTCGCCTATGATGCTGTCGCAGCCGCACAAAACCGCGGCGTCGATATCGCTCTGATCGATACTGCCGGCAGGCTGCATACGAGCACGAATCTGATGGAAGAATTGAAAAAAATCAAACGCGTGATCGGCAAACGCATCCCGGATGCGCCGCATGAGGTGTATCTCGTCCTCGATGCCACGACCGGCCAGAACGGACTGGTGCAGGCACGGCAGTTCAACGAAGCCGTGGGCGTGACCGGCATCATTCTGGCCAAACTCGACGGCACAGCGCGAGGAGGGATCGTGGTGGCTATTCAGCGTGAGCTCGGTGTGCCGGTGCTGTACGTCGGCGTCGGTGAGCAGATCGATGACCTGCAGCCCTTTGACCCCGAAGCCTATGTCGAGGCGTTGTTTGCATGAAAGTTAAACTGATCACCCTCGGGTGTCCGAAAAATCTGGTCGATTCAGAACACCTGCACGGCGGCTTGCTGGCACGGGGTGTCGAGTTCACCGATGAGGCCGCGGACGCGCAGGCCATCATCATCAATACCTGTGGTTTCATCGAGTCAGCGAAGGAAGAGTCCATCGAAACTATCCTCGACGCAGTGGCGATGAAGAAGGGGGGCACGGTGGAAAAGGTGATCGTCACCGGTTGTCTCTCGCAGCGTTATGGCGAAGAGTTGCGCAGTGAAATTCCGGAGATCGATGCGCTGTACGGCAATCGTGATCTCGGCAGCATTGTCAGCAACATGGCCCGTGATCTGCGCGCGCGGCGGGAGCTGCACGGCGAACGCCATCTGCTGACGCCGAAACACTATGCTTATTTGAAAATTTCCGAGGGCTGCGAGCATCCCTGCACGTTTTGCGCCATCCCGGGTATTCGAGGCGGATTTCGCAGCACGCCCATCCCGGAGCTGGTGAGCCAGGCGCAGAAGCTGGCGGAACAATCCGTGCGCGAGCTGGTTCTTATCGCACAGGACTCGACACAGTACGGCCTCGATCTCGATGGCCGCCAGCAGCTTCCGGCGCTGTTGCGGGCCCTGGCGCAGGTCGATGGCATCGAGTGGATCCGCCTGATGTACGCCTACCCGTGGCATATGACGGATGAAATAATCGCTGCACTGGCTGAGACGGAAAAAGTCTGTGCCTATCTCGACATGCCGGTACAGCACACCAGCAACCGTATTCTCAAGCGCATGGCACGGCGAATCACGGCAGAAAAACAGCACGCTGTGATCGAAAAACTGCGCGCACGCATCCCCGGGCTGACCCTGCGCACCTCACTGATCGTCGGCTTCCCCGGGGAGAGCGAGCAGGAATTTGCTGAATTGTACGATTACGTCGCCGAGGGCCATTTCGACCGCCTCGGCGTTTTTACCTATTCTGCGGAAGAAAATACACCAGCAGCGCGTTTTGAGGATGACGTGCCCGAACCCGTCAAGCGCGAACGCCAGGATTTGCTGATACAGGCTCAGGCCGATTCGCTTGAGGAAAAGAATCACGCCTTTCTCGGGCGGAGAATCCGCGTGCTCATCGATGAGTACGACCCTGCTGCAGGTGTCTTCCGGGGACGCAGCGAAGGTGACTGCCCGGAGATCGACAACACGGTGCTGGTGCGGGGTGTCTGCCGGATTGGTGCGTTCTATGATGTGGAGCTATGCCGGGCC
>DRLW01000084.1 GCA_011375275.1 Bacteroidota bacterium | reverse complement strand
TTACCTCCACATTGCAGACAGACAGCATCTGCCCTAAACTGGCGAACGCGACGCGGAGTATTGTGATGAAGGAAGAATTGTGTATGCAGCCTTGCCCCGCACCGTGAGTAAGTCAGTTAAGCAACGACGCCCATCTTGTGCTTTTCATCCGTAGAGGTGCTTTTGCTGGAGTGCACTCCCATCGGATCCTGTTCGAGTATGAGAATTTGATGGCGAACACCATCGACGGCCAAAGCGCGTTTGTGTTCCTGTTCAACCTGCTTGCCGATCAATGTCCACAGTTCAGCATCTGTCAGAACGCCCAGAGTTTCGAGGTAGATATGGCCATCCGGGTCTTTGATAATTTGGTGGCGACCAACCTGCGCCTCATGCACATCTTGGGAATTCAGTCTTGTACGAAGCGGAGAGTTTTTATCAAATGCATAGACTGTATGGTTGGAATCGAGGTAGGCGTTGTGTTCTCTGTTGATCTTCCAGTTGAAGATAAATGTGAACAGGGCATAGCCCGTGCAGGTAATATGCAATATTGCTCCGATGATATAGCAGGTCATGATGAACAGCATGGTAGCATCGACGATGCGATAGACATCGAAAAACCAGAAAATCTTGAAAATTGCAGAGATCATGATGAGCAGGTAGAAAAAGTTCTGTCGCAGTTTGAACGATTTCAGTTGCCGTTCGATTCTGCCGGCATTTTCCGGGTCTTCGTAAATCAGTTCATTCTGCATCCTGCAGATATCTTTTTGATACAGATGCGCTACGATGGCCAGCACGAGATCGACGAAAATCGAGGCGAGGATTGCGGTGATGACGACGCCTTCGAGAAAACACCAGAACGTTGCCAGCCCCTCGAGCAGGAAAATGGCGATGAAGCCAAGAATCTGCCAGACATAGTTCGTTGTCTGGAATAACCCCGGCAGATTGACACCCGCAAACGCACGTGGCGTTTTGTGGGTGTATAGGCACCATTGTTTGGTGTTACTCGATGGTTCGAAGTTTTCTTCGTAATTGAAATCAAACATCATGAACCTCCACGATTCAGAATTTAAATGGATGAGGATGGGTTGGTGTTGCGTTCAGGATGAGCAGAAATATCAGGGATGTTGCTGCAGTTCGTGGTGTGGCAGGCGGTTCGAGTGAGTCTGGTGAGTGTGCGCTGGTGCGGATGGTGAGCTCTCCCTTGAATCCCCTGTTTTCTCGCTGGAGAAAATTTTTTCCCAAAAGCCCTGTGCCCCGTTTTCTGTTTGGATGTTTCGCCCCCCCAAAAAACTTTACTTGTCTGAAAAAATTATCCCGATTTCCCTTGCGCGAAGTGTTAAAAGGTGCATATTAGAGGCTGAATTGATGGAGCGACAAGTCAATGCCAGAGTTTCACCACTTCGCAATTGACTCCAGCAGCGCAGTGGGGTATGATGATCTGCGAGCTGTGTTTATCACCTGGGCTGTATCGGATATTTTTCATTCTCATGCAAGAAATAAAAAATATTAAACGTTGTCAAGGTATAAGTGACGGGAACCTTTATCCCGGTTTTACTTTCTCAGTATGCTCTGTCATGAATAATATGGAATTTAAGGAGGCTCTGATGTCCAAATTATTTCTTCTGACCGGCTCTGTAACCGGCCTGCTGGCTGTTGCAATCGGTGCTTTTGGGGCGCATGCGCTGCGCGATGGGTTTGATGCCTATGCGCAGGGGATTTACGAGACTGCCGTGCACTATCAGATGTTTCATACAGCAGCGGTGCTGTTTGTCGGCGTGCTTTTGCTCTGGCGGCCGGAGCTCAGACTCGCCCCGGCTGGCTGGGCTTTTCTGGTGGGCATTCTGTTGTTCAGCGGCAGCTTGTATGTGCTTGCCGTGACCGGTACCAGGGCCTGGGGTGCTGTAACGCCCTTCGGCGGGCTGGCGTTTCTGCTCGGCTGGGCATGGTTGGGATTCATCGTCTGGCGGGATATGTAACAGAAAAAAACACTCCCTGTGTTCGTGCGCGGTACTCTTTTATGAATGCCGTGAGGGTTGTGCAGCACTATGCGCCGAAAAAGCGCGGCGTCCGCCGGAACACCGCGCTTCCTTTATCCGCTCTATGCATCAGCGGCGAAATTGAATGCGGTCAAAGTCATCCCAGTACACCACGACCTCATCTCCGTTTTCATGGGTGATGTAAATCCCCTTGTTCCCTTCATCGACGTCATTGGAGCCTTCCAGTTCAAAATGGCGCCCATCCCACAGCGTGACCAACGCCCGGCGGAAAGAAATTTTCTCGATGGAGCGGATTGCGCTGAATTCGATGTCAAAGGCATGGTCGCGATGGCTGCCGTCGAGAAATTCCCAGGTAAATTCTTCGTCACTGTCCCAGTGGATGGTGCCGGTAAAACTGTCGCCGTCTTCGGTTGTGACGGTGCCGATCAATTTTTTCGGAGCTTTGAAATCGTCGTATGTGGGGATGGTTTCCGGACGGCTGAACTCGAGGCGCTGGAAATCATCCCATTCAAAGCGTACCTGCCCGAAAAACGGATCC
>DRLW01000083.1 GCA_011375275.1 Bacteroidota bacterium | reverse complement strand
CGCTCGTTTCGCGCCTGCACGCATCGCGCCGGCAGATCGATGAAAACTGGAGCCGGGAATCCTTTATCAGCGTGCGCAATCAGGTCCGTCACTATCTCACCTACTCGGGAACACGCAGTACCGACAACAGCTCTCTGAGAATCAACTACCGCTTCTTCCGCAACGCGAACAGAATCGACGATGCTTTGACCTACAGCACCCATACGGGCACGGTTCGCCACATGCGCACTTTCGGCAAAGAGCAGCAGCATGAATGGGCCAATGAAATCGACATGTACTTACAGAACGGCAGTGGCGCCTACAGCAGCATCAAAGGGCGGCAAATCGTCACGCTGCAGCACAGCCCGTCGCTCAAGAGCATGTACCGCTACACCCTCAGCCTGCGCAACAGCCTGCTCCAGACCACGCTGCAGAACTCCGGCTCTGTCTCGCTGACCCACAAGCTGTATTCCAGCCTGGTCACCACTCTGGGAACGGGTGGTTTCATCGGCACATCCACGTTCGGAAATTTCTATACCGGCCAGGTCAATGGTGGTGTCAATTACACCAAAAAACTGCCATACGACTCCAGGCTGCAGCTCGGCTACTCGCGCTCCCTGGCCAGCACCAACCGCAGAGTCGAAAGCACGATACAGAGCGTGGCGGATGAAAAGCATATTTTCTGGGGTGAGCTGCCGATCGTCCTCAACGAGCGCTACGTACTCACGCAAACGATCCGGGTATATGATGAAGAAAGCCGGCTGCTTTTTCAGGAAGGCATGGAGAAAGACTACTACATCCGCGTCATCGACAGCCGGGTGGAAATCCACCGCACCCTTCTCGGCCGCATCAGGGAAAATTCGACGGTGGTGGTCAGCTACCAGTTCCGTACACTGCCGTCCCAGAACTACGCAACAGACTCCCGCAATTCCACAGCCCAAATCGTCACTCCGGTGCTGGTCATCTATTTTCGGGAAAACCGCCATGATATCAGCATACGGCAGGGGCCTTCGGATGGTGAGAGGTACCTCGGAGATCTTTACAATAAAACGATAGGGGTGCGCACAAGCTGGCGCGGGCGGCGGGCCGGCCTTTTCATCTTTGCGGAACAAACCGAGCAGGAATCCCGGCTCTATGCCTATACTCTGCGGCAACTGACGCAATCGGTCTTTTTCATCCCTGCCCAAACCCTGACCATGACTGCGGGGTTCACCCTGTCGGACGTGGTGTACAAAAACAGCGCAGAAACCCTCAGAATGCAGACTTTCAACTCCGAGCTGCGCTGGAAGCCAACCCTGGACCTGGTTATTTCAGGCACCGGCCGCTACCGCCTGCGCGATGACAGCGTACGGGGCAGAGAGGAAAATTACGAACTCATCCTTTCGGCACAGCGCACGTGGCGGGTGTTGCGGCTGCTGCTGCGCTATGAGCAGCGCTACTGGCAGTATGTCAGCCGTGAAATCAGGGAAAAACGTTTTACCGTGGAGCTTGAGAGGATTTTCTGATCAGACAGATCAGCGGATGTGCGCGATCAACTTGCGCACTTTCTTTTTGAAGCGCATCATCGGCGTACGATACAGCGGAGCCCGCAACCCTTCCCGGGCCATTTTTTCAGCGGTGGTTTTGTAATCATATTCGACATGTTCAAGAGAGAGACGCGCCGTGGCCCGGTCATACAGGGCGAAAAAGGCCCACGGGTGCGGCCCGCGTGACTGGCCGATGGCGCCGGGATTGACGAGATAGGTATGCTCCTTGCCGTCAGCCACCAGCTCGGGGGTGTTCAGCAGAACAGGCGCGGAGGCGCCGTTGAGGTCGTACAGGGCCGGCTGATGGGTGTGACCATGAAAAGCGATACGCACCTGCGGCCACTTGCTCCGGATACCCTTGAGTTCGAGAAAGGCGCGATGCTGTGTGCGAATATACTCTTCGAGGGAGTAAATCGAGGCGTGGACAAAAAGCAGCTCGCCATCGCGGACGATGCGCGGCAGTGCTTTCAGGTAAGCGATGGAGTTTTCATTCAAATTGGCCTGCGTCCAGGCGATACCTTCGCGGGCAACCAGAGACGCGCGGCTGGTAGCCAAACTCTCCGTGACCATGGCATCGTGATTGCCGAGCACACACTTGATCTGGTGCTCCTGCAAAAGCTCGATGCACTCGTTCGGGTTCGGGCCGTACCCAACCACATCACCGAGGCAATATATTTTTTCCCATCCGAATCTGTCTTTCTGCCGGATAAAAGCCTGCAAGGCTTCCAGATTCGCATGGACATCTGATATGATCGCAATCTTCATACGATTTCAGTGTCTTTGGTGTGCACCCCTTCCTCGATGCTCAACTCCTGAATATCCTTGACATTCCCTTTGGCAGAGGGCCTGGATTCCGGCGTGGTCTGTTTTTTGGCCGGCCGGATACGTTTCATCAGAAAATTCTGAATTTTCGCAAAGAAAGGTCTGGGGTCATCCCAGGCAAAATAGTTGTAAACTTTTGTTTTAAACAAAGATTTTATCCAGGCGAAAACGGTCCACTCATCGTGGCGGCGATACTCGATCAGGGCACGGATATCGTTCTCAAGAGAAATCCAGTGGTATCGGGTCGAAAACTCGAACTGTGGTTTGTGCTCGAGCCCCAGAAGATGACAGTACGCCACTTCCGCAAGATTTACCCCGTTTTTTGCGCCGAGATAATTCCACAGATTGAAGCGCGCGTTGACTTCCAGAACCATGTATTTCCCGGAACGGGAATCGCGTTTGAAATCGAGTTTGGAGATACCCTGCAGCCCAAGCCTGGTCACAGTTTCCATCCCGATCTCAGCGACCTCGTCGTTGTGTACCAGCTCGAGATACGTACTGGCCCCGGACAAACGCGGATACGTTCTGATCTTTTTTCCGATAAAGGCCCCCAACAGCTTGCGGTCACGCCCGACATAGCTGTGATAGCTGTAGATTTCATCATCACCGCCAAAGATGTATTCCTGCAGGATGAAATCGCTGCTGATGCCCACGAGCGCTTCCCAGACATTGGTCAGTTCCTGAAAATCTTTGACCAGAAAGCCTTTGTGCGGCCGTTCCTTGAGAAACTTGCGCCAGGGCGAGTCGCG
>DRLW01000082.1 GCA_011375275.1 Bacteroidota bacterium | reverse complement strand
GGGAGGTGATGGGCCGGCGCACTATTTCATGATCGCTGCCCGCTTTTCATCTTTTCAAATTTAAACCACGCGATCTTCACTTCAAAAGAATCTCTGCCAGCTCAGCGACGCCGGAGACGATGAGGTCGGGCTGGTCGTTGTGCGTGTGATTGTCGAGGAAATCGGGGCGGTGAATCCAGGCGGCGTAGCAGCCGGCAGCTTTGGCGCCGCGGACGTCCGTGAAAAGCAGATCGCCGATGTGCAGGGTCGTTTGCGGGCGCGTTTCAAGGGCGGAAAGCGCAGTTTCGAACAGGCGCGGATGCGGCTTGCAGGCGCCGGCCTCATCGGAGAAGACGGTAACGGCAAAATGCTGCAGCAGGCCGTTGCGCTGCAGATGGTTGCGCAGGATGCGTCCCGGTGTCCAGCCAGTATCGCTGATCACCCCCAGGCGATACCCCGCGGCCAGAGCAGCCACGGCTTCGGGTACGCCGGTGATCGCCGGTATCGTCACCTGATCGTTGACTTCTTCGAAGTAGCGCACCAGCTCCGCGACCGACTGTTCATCGAACTCGACAGAGACAAACTCCAGCATGGCCTGAATCCCGATACGCGCATCGAACGCCTGCTGGCGTTTCCAGTAGTGATCGAAGACCCCTGCTGCATGGCGGTAAGCAGCGACCAGTTGCGTGCGGTCGAGCTCCCGGCCCGCGCGTCGCACCATCTTTTGAAAAAACGCCATGCGCATATCACGCACCAACCGCTCGCCGACAGCGACCGGCCGGTCATCGAGCAGAGTCCCCCACAGATCAAAGGTAATCGCCGTTATCGTTTCGCGGATTTTCGCTATCGTGTCTGCATCGTTTTTCGTCATCGGTGGAATTTTCCGGTTTTGGTTGGCAACAGGATTTTTGCAACATAATCAATTCCGGGATCATGTGCAAGCGCAGGGCATCTGGCTGAGGCGAAGTGAGGTGCCGGGGGGCACGGCATGTGCACTTACCCGTACCGGGTTATTGATGTCGCGTCTCTGCCGTTCCCTTAGAGCAGGCTGGATAAGGAAAGGTATCGTGCTTCGCGACATGAATGTCGCGGTACGCTCTGTACCCGTACCGGGTTATTGATGTCGCGTCTCTGCCGTTCCCTTAGAGCAGGCTGGATAAGGAAAGGTATTGTACTTCGCGACATGAATGTCGCGGTACGTCACATGAATGTCGCGGTACGTCCTGTGATTTGAGGCAGAGTTTATTCTTTTTCCCGAGCGTTGACGAAGCGGAGGTATTTTCTGTGTACCCAGCCGTAGGTTCCGCGGGGCGTCAGAATTTTGCACCACTCTGTGCCGGCAAAAATCAGTTGGAAGCGCTCACCGCGAAAAACATGCAGCAGAACTTTGTATTTCGTGCCCGGTCCGGAGCGAACGTTGAGCTTACTGGCTGTGATCTCCACCCACCTGCGGGGCGGTGCCTTGTAAGCCGGCTTTTCGATTTTTCTCACGTTCCGGCTTCGTGGCAGGGTAAAACTGACAGCGATACGGTGCACAGGCGCCTGGCTGATCGCATCGCGGGCATAGCTGTAATCGATATTCAGTTGCGTGTTCTGCAGGCGGGTGCGCAGGCCGGCCCCGGCAGTGAAGTGATCCCGGTTAAATCCGATGCGCAGCGGCAGAGTGCCTGCCGGACTCAGCTCCAGGCCTATCGACGGACGAACCGTGCCATCGCTGATCTGTACCGCGTCGAGGGTAAAGGCAAAGGATGCGTTTGGTGCTACCGCGATTCCTGCCTGTATGCTGCGCGGGAAGTCATCGCGATAGCCCCCGGACCAGTTGAGATAGTCTGAGATTTCGCGAAAACTGATGCCGATACGGAGATAGCGATTGGGCACGAACAGCGCGGCGACATCAAATCCGCGCCCGACGCCTTGCTGTTTATTCAGTGTGTGGTAATAGAGCTTGAGATTGGCGCCCAGGGAGAAGTACCGTCCGAGACGCTGGGCGTACGAAATGAACAGGGCATTTTCAGAGTTGGCGAATGTATAATCCGCTACCGTGGTATTGCCTGAGCGCGCTTCTATGCCGGTGATTGAAAAACCGAGCCAGCCGAGGGAAAAGGCACCACTGCCGGTGAGCAGCACAGCGCTGATAAAGTTCTGCTGGCGGCCAAGATCGAGCTTGTTGACGGCAAACATCATCATCGGTTTGTGCAGGCGTGCCAGCCCTGCAGGGTTCCAGTACAGCGCTGAGGGCGAATTCGCCTGCGCTGTCCAGGCGCCGCCCAGTGCCAGAGCACGCGGGCCGACACCGAGTCGCATGAAGGCGCCGGCGTATTGCCGCTTTTCCTGTGCTTCCAGCAAACCTGTGCCCCCCAGGTATATCGTGAAAAGTACGATCAAAAAAATAAGTCGGTTTTGCATATCGTTGTTGTCCGTTTTGTCTCTCCGGCTTATGCGTACTGCCTGCTGTTCATGGCAGGGGCGCGCAGGAAGGGCGATGCATTGAACGGCTATTTGCGCACCACTGCTATCTTGATGATATCCACGCCCCCGGGTTTGCTTATGCGGCCAAAATAGATGCCGTTGACGACCGGCCTGCCGCTGTCGTCGCGGCCGTTCCAGTACAGATTGTTGTGTTCCCCGGCGACCTGCTGTTCATTGTCGAGCAGAGTACGGATCAGAACATTATCGATGCTGTAGATGCGTACCGTGACCGGACCGGCGTTGTCGAGGAAGTACCGGACGTAGGTGCCCTCGAGCTCGGGGTTAAACGGGTTGGGGAAATTATAACTGTGCTTGATGTCCGCTGCCTCAGCCAGCGGATTGATGATTGCCGATACTTCCTCGGAGAAACGGCTTTCGTTGCCGAGAGAGTCATAGGCTGTTACAACAAAGTAATACCGTTTCGTCTCGCTGAGATCGGCAAAAGTCGTCTCTGTGGCTGCGCCGACATCGTGTATGCGAAAATACTCGCCAGGTGCTGTGCCGATATAAACTTTATAGCCCTTGAGGTCCGGGCTGGTACTCGGTTCCCAGCTCACAGTAATGCTGCCGATCAAAGGCAGCAGGAGCAGGGTGAACCCTCCGCTGCGCAGCGCGGTTCTGATTCTGGCGCAGCATACGCCTAACTGCCTCCTGAAATTTTTTTTCTCTTTCCTCATCATGGTGTTCCTGTCAGAGAATGTACTGATATGTTGCCACTTTCCCGCCGGTAGCATGTAGTGAAAATTCTTGCCGGGTGCTGATCTCTCGCTGCTACAGTCACTCCGGAACGCTGTTGAGTTTCCCCAATTTAGCAAAAGCGATGCCGTTGTCAACCGCCCCGGTCATTTTTTTCTTAGCCGCGGGGAAATAAAAGCCTATTTTGCGCGGGTTATAATCTTCCCTGCTGTGTTCGGGGATGGGGCCACGCACAAAAGGGAGGCTGATGGCAGATTTTTTTTCATCCGCCACGATACGCACCTGCAGCAGGGTATATTTGAAACTGCATGCAGGGTAATTTTTACATAGCTCACAGGAAGGAGTTTCGTATGCCGGGCACTTTTCGTCGAATCTTAAAACTATTCTGCATGTTCCTGTTCGCCAGCACAGTGACGGCTCAGGCGCCGAAAAATACCGAGCTGGTCAGCAGTTATAAGCCGCGCGGCGCTGTATCCTACTCAGATATTTGGGGCTACTCCAATGCCGATGGCGAGTATGCGATCATCGGCAGCCGTTTCGGCACCAGCTTTGTCGATGTCACTGACCCGGAGTTGCCACAGGAGGTGGCTTTCGTACAGGGGCCGACCTCGATCTGGCGTGATATCAAAACATACCGCGACCATGCCTACATCATCACGGATGACAATGCGAATGGGTACTCTCCGGCCGGCGTGCAGGTCGTCGATCTCTCCGGGCTGCCGGGCAGTGTGCGGCTGGTCACCACAGTTGCCACAGGGCTACCCGGAGGGCTGGCGCACAATCTGTTCGTCGAAAAAAATTTCCTTTACGTCATCGGCGGTGGCCAGGGTGCCGGTGGCGCCGTTGTTTTTGATCTCACAACACCGGGCTCTCCCCAGCTTGCCGGTAGCTGGCAGGCTTCGAACTGGCACGATGTCGTTGTCAAAAACGATACGCTGTATGGTGCAGATATCTATGGCGGCATCATCGAGATCGTCGATGTGCGCGATAAAAGCAACATGCAGCTCATCTCCCGCACCGAAGTGCCGAACGGGTTTACGCACAACCTCTGGGTGACGGACGACAACGCGTACCTGGTGCAGACCGATGAGGTGCATGGCCTGCCGGTCAATTTCTGGGATGTGTCCGATCATCTGCAACCGCAGCGCGTTGCGACCTATTACGGTGGCG
>DRLW01000081.1 GCA_011375275.1 Bacteroidota bacterium | reverse complement strand
GCCATTTTCGATACCGCCGGCCGCCAGGTTGCGGTCTTGCACAGCGGTACCGTTGCCCCGGGACGCCTCGAGTACACCTGGCCGGCCCGAGGCGCCACCCTCAGCCGTTACAGCAGCGGCATTTACTTTCTTAAAGTCTTCTATCAAAACGACACCCTCCGCGAAATCGTCACCCGCCGGCTGGTTTTATTGAAATGATGAGGCGCGTTTGCAGAAGTGGGACCGCTCTCTCCACATAGAGGTGCGGCCCGCTTCAGGAATATGCTGTTCCCGGTTTCCCCTCAGGCACATCGCTGTTCGTTGTCGCCGGCAACGCGAAAAGTTGCCCGTAAAGGCAGCGAGTGCGTTTCTTCCCGCAAAGATTGTTGGTAAGTCCAGGAAAAAAACGTATAATAACCTGCATAAATCCATCATCGAGGACTTTTTCGGACAGGTTGCACACATGCGAAATATCGAGATCAAAGCGGTTTATTCAGATTTCGACCGTGCCCGCGCTGCTATCCGCGCCGAGGGAGGCCGTTTTCAGGGCATCATGCACCAGCGTGACGTCTATTTCAACACCCGCCATGGCCGCCTCAAACTGCGCTGTTTCGAAAACGGCACGGCCGAGCTGATCGCCTATCTGCGCCCGGATGAACGCGCGGCCCGGGCTTCGGATTATGAGCTCACCCGGGTTGCAGAAGCGGACAGTCTGGAACGCCTGCTGGCGATCAGCCTGGGTGTGCGTGCTGTGGTCGAGAAAAAACGCGAGCTGCACCTTATCGGCCCGGTGCGTGTGCATCTCGACGAGGTGGCACATCTCGGCACTTTTCTTGAATTCGAATATGTTTTGCGCGGGGGAGAGGAGGCAAGCGAGGCCACTGCCGAGCTCGAGCGCCTGAAGCAGGTGTTCGGCATCAACGAGGCTGACCTTCTGGCACACTCTTATTCCGATATGATAATTCTGCGCGATGAAAAAACAAATCCATGACTTTCTGAAAAAACACGGCGGTTCAGCTTCGAGCCTGGCGATCGTGCGCTCTGTGCTGCACATGAACGCGGCCTCTCTGCCTGCTGCAGAAGCGGTGCTGCGTTCGATCCTGGCTGATGATCCTCTGTTCATTTCAGACGGCATGGGCACATGGCACCTCAATGTCGGCGCTGTCCCGCAGGAACACGCTGGCAGCACGCTCTCTTTTCTCTGTGTGCAGGTGGATGCCGATCATCGCATGCTCTCCCAGGCCCGGCGCATCTCTGTGGCATGGGTGAGATTGTCCGGGACGGAGCAGACAGGTGAAGCTGTGCACGTGTTTGATCTTGAGCAGAATTTCACCAGTGCCGGCAATGCTGTCATCTCCCTGCTGCGTGATCTGCCGGCAGAAACAGTGATCGTTTCGTGGCGTCCGGCGCGATTTCGCCAGCTCGTGCGCCGGCTGGGGTTGGCGCAGGAACTCGCACGTTTCTGGGAAGCGGATCTCGGCATTCTGGTGCAAAACAGTCTCGACCTGCCTGTGCGCCCCGGGCTGGAAAAAGCCTGCCGCATTCTCGGGCTGGCGGTGCACTCTGATGCCGATCCGCAGATGACGGTGCGCAGCAGTGCGGATATTTTGGCGGTCATTCTGCACAAGGCTGCGCAGGAACAGCCGCTCACCCTCGAAAGCATCATCGCGCTTGCGGGCCGCAGACAGACGATGGTCTCATTCGAACGCTATCAGTTCAAAAGCACGGATGTAAAAAATCTGCCCGATCGCCCCGGCGTGTATCTCATGCGCGATAGCAGGAAAAAAGTCATCTATGTCGGCAAGGCGAAAAATCTGCGCGCTCGCGTGCAATCGTATTTCAAACGGCGGGAGCAGACAGACCCCAAACTGCATGCCTTGCTGGAGCGCATCGTTACGCTGGACTGGAAGGAGCTGGATACCGAGCTCGACGCATTGCTCGAGGAAGCGCGGCTGATCGCGCGGCACCAGCCGGAAATCAACACCATGGTTCAAGTACATGAAAGCACGCTGGAACGAACTTCGTTGATCCTGATTTTACCGGCCGCGGATGGTGAAAAAGCCATCGTCTGGCTGCTGCGGCAGGACGGATTTGCACGGATTGCCTGTCCGCGCCGTCGTTTGCCCCGAAAAAAGCTGCTGCAGGAAATTCGGCGATATTATTTCCCGGACTCCGATGCACTGAAGGAGCCCGCTTCCAGCGACGCGCTCGAACTCATCTTGCGCTATTGCCGGCAACACCGCGACCGGCTGACCCTGATCTCACCGGCGGATTTCCCGGATGCAGAGCACTGTCACGGCGCCTTGATCACCGTGCTCGAAGATTTTCCCGCGTTGGCCGAAAAGCAGATCATCCGGGCGTGAGGTAGCATAGATAGCAACCTGATTCCTGCGATCCATATAGCCGCATTCGAGCCGGTGAAAAGGATAGGAACAGAAGAAGGGTGGGGGCCACCGGACGGATAGAGCATACGTTTTGTCCCACGCGTAGCGGAACTCGCAAGAGTTCCGGGCAAGGTGTGCCCGAAGTGTTGCCACTTCGGCTACGTTTCGCCCGGTTGCGTGCTGGGTGACAGGGGCGGGCTTGCGAAAAATCAGGTTAACGTGAGCAGCAGTTGCAGGATATCCTCTGCGGTGGGAACAAGAGACTTGCTTCTTATGTTGCAGAAGTGTATTTTTAACCCGAAAAATTCATAAGATTTTGCGAGAATAGAAGTTCATGGCGATTGTTCCGGCGGGTTATCCCGGGTTTTTATGAATTTTCGCTTTGCACGATAAAATTATACCACTCATGGACGTCAATATGGAAGTTCGTTTGGGGTGACTACTTCCCGTAAAAAAGTCGTCACGGTTGACGACGATTCCTCGATTCGCATGCTGATCAAGTCCGCTTTGCGCGGGTTGGCTGCTGTGGATGTCATCGAAGCCGGTGATGGTCTCGAAGGATTGCAGACTATCCGTCGCGAACAACCGGACCTGGTGCTTCTCGATGTGGTGATGCCGCATCAGGACGGCATCGAAACCTACTACCAGTTGCGCAAAGACCCGGCCTACAGCAGCACGCCGATCATCATGCTCACCGCTGTAAAAGACAACGAAAAGCTGACCCCTCTGCTGCAACATTCTCATACCGAATTTCTGGCCAAGCCCTTTGTTATCGAAGTTCTGCGTGAAAAAGTACGCAGCCTGCTGAAACTGGATGCATAGCTGGCTTGTAACGACTGATTTGCCCCGTCGTTTGTTCCTGTGCCCGCCCTCCTTGCTGTGGCGCTGTGAGGTGCCCGGTTTACTCCAGAATGATTTTTCCAGCCTCGGCCAGATGCCGGTTCCTCCCGTACTCCAACACCATTTTTAAAGACGTATCCGAACAAAAATCCCCGGTCACGTTTGATGTGCCGGGGATTAAAGTTTGGCCTTCATCACCAAAGCACGTTTCAGTACCCGTGCCTCTGCATGGTCAGTTTGGCCGTATGATGAGTTCCTGCTGTGCAGCGTGATGAGAAGAAGGAGCGACTGCGGATTACAGCGAAATGCCGCGCATGCTCAGGATAAAGCGCCATTCCTCCGGCTGAACCGGCTGAACCGACAGGCGGCTGTTGTTGACCAGAACCATGTTCTGCAACTCCGGCGTTTTTTTGATTTCATCGAGGGTGACGGGCGGGTCCACAGCCTGCACGGCCTGGACATCCACCATGACCCAGCGTGGATTGTCCGGATCATCTT
>DRLW01000080.1 GCA_011375275.1 Bacteroidota bacterium | reverse complement strand
GGCGCTGGTCTGGACTCCCCGCGCTGGTGATGTCTGTGAGATCAGCTTCATCCCGGATGAGGGCGGGCATGATATCGAGTTCCGCTGGCTGAGTTAGCCCGGTTTTTTAACGCCATCAAAGCTATAAACAGGGCTGCCGGCGCTCGGTGTTGAAGAGATCGCGCCAGCGTAAATTAATCTTTCGCAGAACCAGAAAAGAACAAGCTCCAGGGAGAAAACTATGCCGGTGACAACGATTGCCTGGGACGATGGAATGATCCGGATGATCGATCAGACACGTCTGCCGGGGCAGCTTATCTATCTCGAAATCAGGGATATCCCCACTCTTGCAGAAGCGATTCGCTCTCTGCGCGTGCGCGGTGCGCCGGCTATCGGTGTGGCAGCCGCGTTCGGCCTGCTGCTGGCAGCGGAGCAGAGCACGGCAACCAGGCCCGAGGCCTTTTTCGATGAACTGCAGGAAACCGCGGAGCTGCTGCGCAACACCCGGCCCACGGCTGTGAATCTCGGCTGGGCACTCGATCACATGCTGGAATCTGTCCGTGCTGCGCGCGCACAGGGTGTCACGGCCATGCGGACAGCCCTGCGGCAGAAGGCCATGGCGCTGTACAAAAACGACCAGACCGTGAACAGAAAACTCGCTGAATACGGTGCTTCGCTCATTCCCGATCCGGCAGAGATCATCACGCATTGCAACACTGGCGCTCTTGCCACTGTCGATTACGGTACCGCCCTGGGAGCAGTTTTTACCGCCCATGCGCAGGGAAAAAAAGTTCACGTCTGGGTAGATGAAACGCGGCCCCTGCTGCAGGGCGCGCGGCTGAACATGTGGGAATTGCAGCATGAAGGCATCCCGGCGACACTGATCTGCGACAACACCGCAGCGTTTGTCATGGCCCGGCGGGAGATCAGCTTGTGTATCGTCGGTGCGGATCGTATTGCGGCAAACGGCGATACTGCGAATAAAATCGGAACCTATGCGCTGGCTCTGGCTGCGAAGCACCACGGCGTTCCATTTTACATCGCCGCACCGTGCAGCACGATAGACCCGGCAGCCGCGAGCGGCGAGGATATACCGGTCGAGGAGCGGGGCGCGGATGAAATCGTCAATGGCTTCGGGCGCCGGACTGCCCCGGAAGGCGCACGCGTCTATGCCCCGGCTTTTGATATCACGCCGAACGAGCTGATCACCGCGATTATTACCGAAAAAGGAGTGCATACACCACCGTTCACAAGCAGCCTGCCGTCCGGCCAAAAAACACTTGATTAATGCCGCGAATTCGGCTATATTGCCGCGATTAACGGGCGTGGTGTGGCTGTAAATTTTTTTGAAACAATCATCTAACCATCTTCCCGTCCGGGTATCCAGCTTACTCAGCAAACCGGGCCCGGCTCAGATACCGGCATGTGTCATTCCGGCCAAGCGAAGCGCAGTGCCGGAATCTCATCTTTTTCGGGCATGTGCCAGAGTCTGGGGGATTCCGGTCTTCCCCTGCGGGGAAACCGGAATGACCGTTCAGAGGTCGGCACGTGTCGTGCTCTGGCGGGCTGGCTGAAAAAATGCAACCATGCTGAGTTAAATGGATAACCAGAATCTTCCCGGTCTTTTCATGATGTGATCTGCGCAGCGCGCAGGAATATCGGGAAACTGAAAAATTTTCTCCGAAAGGTGCGGCTGGTGACTTGATCGGAATTCTGGTGAGTTGCAGTACACTGCACCCCTTTTGGCTTCGTAAATTTTTCAAGTGATAAAAGCAGCGGTTTCGCTGTGTTAAACTTTTCAAATTTCCAAGGAGAGAGGCAAAATGAAGAAGAGCAGTTTTATCGGAGTACTGCTTGTTCTGGCAGCAGCGACGATGTTTATGGGCTGTCAGCCGAAAGAAGTCACTTCGGCAAAAGTTTACATTCAACAGAATGACTGGGACAAGGCACTCGAACAGCTTCAGAAAGCAGTGGAGTTGTACCCGGAAAATCCGGAAGCCTGGTATCTGCTGGGTGAAGCCTATGGCGAAAAGGGCAAATATGCAGAGATGATCGAAGCGTTTGAAAAGAGCATCGCTGTTGACCCTAAATTCGAACCCCAGATCAAACAGACGCGGGAGAAATTCTGGGTCAAGAGTTACAATGCTGGTGTGAATGGCTTCAACAAGCAGGACATGGATGTGGCCATGAAGGGCTTTAAGGACGCGACTATTCTGATGCCCGACCGTGCGGATGCCTATCGTAACCTGGCAGTCGCCTACGCGAATAAAGATATGATCGACGAGGCTATCGCTACGTTGAAAAAAGCGATCGAGATCGATCCGGAAGATGCTGGCACCATGGTAAATCTCGGCACGATCTATTATCAGGCCGGCAAATTCGAGGAAGCCATCGATGTTTTCAACAAAGCATTGGAAAAAGATCCTTCCAATGGTCAGGCCATCAAAGTGCTCGCTTTTGCCTACGATCAGATCGGCCAGTCTGAGAAGGCTCTGGAAGCATACGATAAAGCCCTGCAGCAAGACCCGAATAACATCGATCTGATTTTCAACTACGGTCGCCTGTTCTATAATAAGGAAGATTATGCGAATGCCATCAAGTGGTTCGAGAAAGTTCTCGAGCAAAACCCTGATGACTATCAGGCCGCTTTGAGCGTCGGTGATGCCTATCTTCGTATCGCAGATGGCTATCGCAACAAGGCCAACGATCTCGATTCCAACAACGGCAATATCAAGGAAATCGAAAGCCTGCGCAAGCAAGCGAAAGATAACTATCTCAAAGCCATTCCGATGCTGGAACGTGCTGCTGAGCTGAACCCGGATGAAAGCTCTATCTGGCACAACCTCGGCGTTGCCTACATCAACGCTGGCCAGCCGGAAAAAGGCAAGGAAGCATTCGATAAGGCCGAAGCATTGAAATAAGCTTTTGTGAACCCGGAATCGGGAGAGACAGCGTTTGGTTTTAACCCCGGGTTTATCCGCAAACCAGGCTTGGCTAAGATACCGGTATGTGTCATTCCGGCCAAGCGAAGCGCAGTGCCGGAATCTCATCTTTTCGGGCGCGTGCCAGAGTCAGGGAGATTCCGGTCTTCCCCTGCGGGGAAACCGGAATGACGGTTCTGGGGTAGGCAGGTGATGTGCCCAGGCGGTCTGGCTGAAAAATGCAACATTGCTGCGTTAAGTGGATAACCAGACGTGACTCACGCTGAGCCGGGTTTATCAAAGACAGGTTTTTCAGATCAAAAAAGGCTCCACATCATGGTGGAGCCTTTTTTATTGGCGCGGTTCTCATCACAGATTGTGATCTGACTTTTGGAGGGCCATGACAGAGACGCCGTGGCAGCAAGACTGCAAAGCCCAGAGCTGCGGCAGATGCGCAGTCTGCAAACCGGCAGAGTCTGCGCAGGACGGGGGGCTTCAGTTACACACCGGCGGTCAGAGCTTTCCGGCGCTTGAGGGCATCCTGGCGTGCGTTGTTTTTGTTATAGACCTTCATAGCCGGCGGGCGCTGGACATCGGTGTTGTCCTCGTGGCGGCGGTAGCGGTACAGCACGTCATGAATGCGGTCCACATCGTATTTTTCCGAAATTTTCAGCACCATGTCGTAATCCTCCCCGAAATTACCGTACTGCTCTTCGTTGTACAGCCCCATTTCGAACAGCACCTTTTTGTGAAAAAAGCGCAGTGCGCCGGCGCCATCGACGCGCAGGATATTGTTGCGGTCGTATTCGAGATGCTTGATCACACCCATGTCCGGTATCGGTTTGCTGTCGATGTCGATCAGATCGTAGTAGCTCACCGCCAGCCCGCAGCGCGGGTGGGATTCCATGTAGGCGACCATGGTCTCCAGGGTGTGCGGAACGTATTCGTCATCAGAGTCGAGCTGGGCGATGTATTTGCCTCTCGCCTCGCGGATGCCGCGATTGAGCGCCTCGGCGATGCAGGAACCGTCATGCTGCACCAGCCGGACGCGTTCATCGGCAATGCTGCGCACCTCGTCCTGGGTGCCGTCGGTCGAACCATTATCGACGACGAGAATTTCGAAGTTGTCGTACGTGCCGTCGAGTACGGTCTGGATGGTGTGGCGGATGAACGTCCTGCGGTTTAAAATCGGGATGACGATGCTGACCATGACATCGAACTTTTCATCATCCGAATAAGGGACGATGGCGTTTTTGTGTGTGAGATAAGCGTCGTTGCGGCGCAGATAGTTTTTGAAAACAAACTCGATTTCCCGTTCCATCTCCGGCGTGTAAAACAGGTAGCTGAATCCGCCCCGCGCTCCCTGCCCCGGTGAGTGCAGTTTGCTCAGTGCCGGGTCAGAGACCGGTGCCTCGCGTATGACGCAACGGTACAGGGGCTCAGCAACATGGCGGACATCCCATTCGCTTTGCAGGCGCAGGCGCAGGTCATATTCCTCGGCATAGTTGAGGTCCTCATCAAAACCGCCGGTATGCAGAACAACCGCACGGTTCCAGACCCGAAAATAACCGAGAGAAAACCGCTCGTCGATGTTGTTCTGAAACGGCCAGAGTTTTTCTTCACGCCGGCTGCCGTCGTGCTCTTCGATGAGATAATCTGTATAGACGAGCGCTGTTTTGTCATCGCTGAATGTTTCGATTACCCGGCTGGAAAAATGTTTTTCAGGGTAGATGTCAGGCGGCAGCACGCAGACGAACTCGCCACGGGCGTTTTCCATGCTGTCGTTGAACAGCGCAGCGCGATTGCGGTGCGCGCGATCATACCAGACGACATCCTGCTTGCGCACGGATTCGGGTACAGCCGAATCTTCCCGCTTGAGCCGCTCGTCGAAAATGAGAATCTCCGCAGCGCTGTCCTGCTGCCTGATCGCTTCGATTTGGCCGGCGATATCCTGCTCGTTTTCGTACAGGGGTAAAACAAAAGTCATTCGTTTCATCGTGTGGCAATCTCCTCCTGATGGATATTGAAATAGGGTGCAAATTCATCAACCCGAAGGTCTTTCGTAGTACAGATTCCGGGTATCCAGTTAACTCAGCAAACCGGGCCTGGCCGGACACAGACATCTGTCATTCCGGCCAGGCGAAGTCCTCTGCCGGAATCTCATCTTTTCTGGCACGTGCCCGAGTCTGGGAGATTCCGGTCTTCCCCTGCGGGGAAACCGGAATGACGGTGCTGGTGCAGGCATGTGCTGTTGTCAGACGTTCTGGTTATCCAGTTTACTCAGCTAACCGGACCTGCCCCTGATATCGACATTAGTCATCCCGGCCAGGCGCAGCACCGTGCCGGAA
The DNA here is from genome assembly GCA_011375275.1 of Bacteroidota bacterium. GTDB lineage: Bacteria > Zhuqueibacterota > Zhuqueibacteria > Zhuqueibacterales > Geothermadaptataceae > Geothermadaptatus. The sequence continues at coordinate 209 of DRLW01000080.1, read as the reverse complement.
TCTCATCTTTTCTGGCACGTGTCTGAGCCCGGGGGATTCCGGTCTTCCCCTGCGCGGAAATCGGACTGATGGTGCTGATGCTGGCACGTGTTGTGCCCAAACAAAGTGGGTGCCGGTAATTATTCGCTCCTCATCTCGGGTGTCAAGCCTGGGTTATCAAGCGATCGGGCTGCGTTCTCCTGCCGGCTCGGTGATCGAAATGACCACAG
>DRLW01000079.1 GCA_011375275.1 Bacteroidota bacterium | reverse complement strand
CGCCCGAATTTCCGCCTGTATCTCACGATCCAGAATCGGCACCGCGACTTCGACCCGATTATCGAGATTGCGTACCATCCAGTCTGCTGAGGAGAGAAAGTACTTTTCATCACCGCCGTTATGAAAAATGAACAAGCGTGAATGCTCGAGAAATTTATCGATAATGCTGATGACTTCGATGTTCTCGCTGATCTTCTGCACCCCGGGCACCAGACTGCAAATCCCGCGAATCACCATTCTCACCTTCACTCCTGCGGCGCTGGCGTCGTACAGCTTTTTGATCATCGCCTGATCGACGAGGCTGTTGAGCTTGATGTCGATCGCTGCTTTTTTACCAGCCCGCGCATTCCTGATTTCGTTTTTTATCAGTGCAACAAGCCGCTTGCGCATGTGAAAGGGCGATACGAGCAAATGCTTGTAATTATAGGTCTTATAATTGTTTTCGAGGAAAGAAAAAACCTTTGCCACTTCCTGGGTTATCGCTTTGTCAGCTGTAAACAGGGTGTGATCACTGTACTGGCGCGCAGTGGATTCGTTAAAGTTGCCGGTACCGATAACAGCGTATCTGGTCTCGCTGTTATCAGAAATGCGGGTAATCAGGCAAAGCTTGGCATGGACTTTCAGCCCCGGCACACCATCGATTATTTTGGCACCTTCGCGCTCGAGCAGTTTTGTCCAGTGGATGTTTGCCTGCTCATCGAAACGGGCCTGCCACTCCATCAGCACAGTGACTTTTTTCCCATTTTTGCGCGCGTTGATCAAGGCGTTGATTACGTTGGACGTCTTGGCCACGCGGTAGAGGGTCATTTTGATCGCCGTCACATTGGGATCAATCGCAGCCTCGCGCAGCAGATCGATAATATAGTCGAAAGATTGATAGGGGAAATGTAACAACAAATCCCTCTCTGCAATGGCCCTGAGCAGACTGGTATGTGATTCGATAAATGCATGGGGAATCGGAGTAATCTTTTCATATTCCAGAGCGCGGGAGCCGACATTGGGGAAATTGATAAAATCCCGCGCATTATGATAGCGCCCTCCGGGGATGATGTTATCGAACCCCTGCAGATTGTTCTTCTTCAAAACAAATCTGAGCAGGTCTTCCGGCATATCACGGTCGTGGACAAAGCGTACCGGACGGCCTTTTTCCCGCTGTTTCAGTGACTTTTCGATCTTCTCGAAAAAACTTTTGGTGACGTCATCGTGAATGTCGATTTCTGCGTCACGCGTCAGCTTGATGGTATATGCGTTGAAGCGGTCATAGTCAAAAATGGAGAATATCTCCTTCAGGCCGAAGCGGATGACGTCGTCGAGCATGATGATATATTTATTGCTGCCAATGGCCGGCAGGACGATAAACCGCGGCAAAACTTCGGCCGGCACCTCGATCAGAGCATAGCAGGCATCTTCAGGCCTTGTTGTGCTGGACAGATGGATGGCGAGATAGATAATCTGATTGCGGAGGTAGGGGAATTCCATCTCCTCTCTGAGCATTATCGGAACAAGGGTTGGCCGAACTTTTTCACGAAAATAGCTGCGCACAAAATTTTCCTGCTCCTGATTGAGCTCGTTCTCGTTGATGACAAAGATATTCTCGCGCCCCAGCTCGGAATACAGAACCGGAAATATTTTATCAAAACGTTCGCGCTGCTCGATCACGATGTCGTGAATTTTATCGAGAATCTTCCTGGGGGCAGCGCCGAAAACAGATTTGGCTTTGATGCCTGCATCATTCATGCGAATCAGCGTACCCACACGAACCCGAAAAAACTCATCGAGATTGGAAGAGAAAATACCGAGAAATTTCAACCGTTCGATCAGGGGAACGTTCGGGTCTTCAGCTTCCTGGAGTACACGCGCGTTAAAAGCCAGCCAGCTGATCTCGCGGTTGATCATTTTTACCGTATTTCTGGGCATGGTTTACAGTCCGGGGAAGGTTCCTGATGAGAAAAAGTGAGCAGCAGAATAGATCTTAATGAAGAAGCAGATGCGTCGAATGCTCGACAGATTTCAGAATTTTTCCGGCTAAAATACTGCCTCTTCAGCGAAAAAACCAGAGAAATTTTTGTTCATCTCGTCACTCTTCTGCTGCAGTGCGACGTCCTTCCCGACGCTCCCGCGTCACTGCCACCCAACCCGGTGAACAATGCTGACTACGCAACAGGAAATGATCGGTTTGCAAATCGGGCGGTGTTGTGGGTTGCAAAATGATATTTGTCCCAGGCCAATTTTTGGGATTGTTGACGATAGAATTCCGGATGCGGCCCGTGGTGTAGTAAGGGTGACCCGACGGTCGCCCCTACGGGTCGGCTTTTGTCCCATGTTTACTGTGTAGGCACAGAACACGCACAAGAAACGGGGTAAAATAAAAATGCCCTGTCCGGGGGGATGACAGGGCATTTCTTTCGTATTCAGCTTCCGTGGTCAGTCGTCGTGTTCGGTTCCGTCAGCGGACAAGTTCGATTCCTTCTGCGGGGTCGTAGTCGTATTCGAGTTCGATCAGGAGTAGATCCACTAAAAGTGGATCGAATTGTTTTCCGCTCAAATTGCTGATGATACGGATGGCATCATCGATAGTCAGGGGAGCGGAATAATTTCGGGATGAAAGCATAGCATCGAGGGCATCGGCGAGAGTGACCATGCGGGCGTGCAGGGGGATATCATCTCCCGCTAATCCGAATGGATAACCGCTGCCGTCAAATGCTTCGTGATGACAAAGGATGGTTTCAGAAATGCTGTACGGGCCACCGAGTTCGAGCCAGATTTGTGCGCCCATTTCCGGGTGCAAGCGAACCATTTCCCGTTCAGAGGCCGTCAGGAGAGTCGGTTTGGAAAGTATCGTTTTATCGATAGCGATTTTGCCGATATCATGGAACAGTGCGGCTGTTTCAAGCAGGCTGATTTCGTGTGTTTCCAGGCCAAAGGCCCGACCGAGCTGGCCTGCAAGCTGGCTGACCCTGTAGCAGTGCTGGCGGGTGTCGTTGTCAAGCTGAATGAACAACTCGTACACACTGAAATTTTGTCCGGAACTTCGAACTGCAAGCTCAGGCCAGAACGCATCAATACCCATCTTCATCCTCTTCCATCCTCTGGATACTACCCACACTTCTAAGATTCAACGTCGTCGCGAAATCCGTATCTCGTACTGAAGTTGTCGCGCTCCCGAATCGCCCCGGGTCAACTCTGTGATTTCAGCCGACGTGTGTGATCAAAAAGCAAGAACCAGGCCAGCATTTTTGCCGGAATCAGGTTCCAGGCAGCTAATCATGAAATAACAACCGGTTAGCACCCTGTTTTCTTTCATGATCGCTGAATCAATTCAACCCATGTAAAGCATATTTAGTTTCAAAATGAACCTCACGTCGTGTGATGGTATCATTTTGAAAGCAGTGTGCACGCATATTGGCTTACTTCCCAAAACAGCAGGCACTCTGCCATAACTATCACCCTGTTTGCTTTCAGAACGAGCACTAATTAACAATAAAAATTAATAATGTGAAACAAAAAAGTGACAGAAAATGCATAAAATGATATTTTTCTGCTGATGATTCGCAGCAATCAACGCGTGCCGATTATCGTTGATGGCGGGTGTCGACCGGTCGGGTGCAGGGGGCCGGCCGGTCGACACCCTACAGAAAACAACGTTTTCGTGTGTACAGTCGTCTTTGCTCAAATAATAGATGCTATCGGCTAACTTCTCAGAACGCCACCGGCGTTTTCCAGTCAGCAACAGGAGAAATTTATGCGCACAATTTTTCATCGAACTCTCGCACTCATCATCCTGGTTTCAGCGACGCTGAACGGGCAAAGCAATGATGAAGCCCGGAAAGCCTACATGAAAGAAGCAAATTTGATTTTTGATACGGCTCTCGAATCCGGCCGCGCTTATGAGATGTTACGTGAACTGACCAAAACCATCGGTCACAGGCTGAGCGGCAGTCCGCAGGCAGCCGCAGCGATCGAGTGGGCGCGGCTCACCATGATCGACGCAGGGCTGGAAAACGTTCACCTGCAGAAAGTGATGGTTCCGCGCTGGGTGCGCGGGCCTGTCGAGCAGGCACGGATCATCAATTCGCCATCGATCGGCACAGAGGAACTGAGCGTGTGTGCTCTTGGACGTAGCATCGGCACACCGGAGCAGGGCATCACTGCGGAGGTGATTGAAGTACATGATTTTGATCAGGTTCGTGCATTGGGAAACAGGGCAAAGGGCAAAATCATCTTTTACAATCGCCCTTTTAGCCGAAAAGAACGCAATACGTTTTCCGGCTATCGCGGCGCAGTTGATCAGCGCAGTCTGGGTGCGGTTGAAGCCGCAAAGGTTGGAGCTGTAGCTGTCCTCGTGCGTTCCATGACACCCAACCTCGACGATGTACCCCATACCGGAGCGCTGCGTTATCAGGACGGCGTAAAAAAAATCCCGGCCGCAGCCATCAGTACCATGGATGCTGAGATGCTCAGCAGCGTGCTCAAAAACGATGGTAGTGTTCGCGTTACTTTGCGCCTGAGTGCGAAAACACTGCCCGATGTGATGTCATACAATGTCATCGGTGAGTTAAAGGGGACGGATATCCCGGACGAAGTCGTGCTGCTCGGCGGGCACCTCGATAGCTGGGACAAGGGAGAGGGTGCGCATGACGATGGTTCAGGCTGTGTGCAGTCGATCGAGGCGCTGCGCTTGCTCAAGGAGCTGGGCCTGCGCCCTAAGAGAACCCTGCGCGCTGTGATGTTCATCAACGAGGAAAATGGGCTGCGCGGCGGCAGGACGTATGCGGACTCTGTGGCTGCTTCGGGCCCCAAGCACATCGTCGCCATCGAGAGCGACCGCGGCGGTTTCATGCCTGTTGGTTTTACCGTATCTGCTGATGGCGACAGACTGCGCTCAGTCGCGCGCTGGAGCTATCTGTTCAGCCAGATCGGCGCGGATCGCATCCGCAAAGGCGGTGGGGGTGCAGATATCGGGCCGCTGGGCAGGCTCGGCACCCTGACGATCGGCCTGCTGCCGGAATCGCAACGCTATTTTACCTATCACCATACAGACCTGGATGTCTTTGAAGCCGTCGATCGCCGTGAGCTTGAACTCGGCGCAGCCTCGATGGCAATTCTCGCTTATGTACTCGCCAACGAGGGCGTCCGCTGAGCAGGGTGCCTGCAGCGTGCCGGTTTTCGCCAGGCCGATTGGCTGAGGTAACTGGATATCCGGACTCGAACGAAGTGAAATTTAACAAACAAGCAGGATGGAGCCGGTGAACGCCCGGTTTCAACAAAAACAAAACTTGTTTTTCTTCTTTTTTTTCTTGATATTCAAAGTTCTGTTTCAACGACACAAAATTATGACGATGTATTCCGGTTTCTCTTTTCTATCCTGAAGCATGAATTTTTCAGGCTCTGTCCGAAGCCGGAAATCTGATGAATTTATCTCAAAGCCTTCTGTGTTCTTTCCAGCAGAGGTGGAGTGAAATTCTCAGAGTACAGATAAAATCAAGAATGTGAAAGGAGATTTATAATGGCTCAACCCATAGAACTGACGGATGCCAATTTTGATGAGGAAGTATATAAATCAGACAAGCCTGTTCTGGTGGACTTCTGGGCTGAGTGGTGTGGCCCCTGCAAGATGATCGCACCGGTCATCAAGGAGCTGGCCCAGGAATATGATGGCAAAGTAAAAATAGCCAAGCTCGATGTCGATGCCAATATGCAGAGTGCAGGCCGTCACAATATTCGCAGCATTCCATCCCTGTTGATTTTCAAGGATGGTAAAATCGTCGATATGGTCGTCGGTGCTGTACCCAAGTCAGAACTGAAACGTCGTCTGGATCAGCTCGTCTGATTCCAGTACGCGAGCTTTAGCAAACTTAAAGACACCCGGGTGCAGCTTTTTTGCCCCGGGTGTTTTTTATTGTCACCCTGCATGCGCTGCCAGGGATAACGATCCTGAGCGAGGTTACGACCCCTCGCGCTATACTCTGTGGGGTGCTGCTTTTCTCAAGAGGTAAGATCATGCACACCAAAAATACATCTGTCCGATCAAATGATGCAGATGACTCCCTCACACCGGAAGCCCTTGCCGGGGATGTCGTTCTCACGACGTTCAAATCCAGCGGCCCCGGGGGACAAAAGAAGAACAAAACCGAATCTTCCGTGCGCTTACAGCATCTCCCCACCGGCATCATTGTCGTCGCGACAGAGAGCCGGTCACAGGCGCAAAACAGAAAAACAGCCTGGATGCGCCTGATTGCAAAACTACGCGAACGCCTGGAAAAGCCCAAAAAGCGCGTGCCCACAAAACCGTCACGCACACAAAAGGCGCAGCGCCTGCAGGAGAAAAAACTGCACAGCCGGAAGAAGCACCTTCGCCGTCCCCCTGAAAGGGACGACTGACCATTG
>DRLW01000078.1 GCA_011375275.1 Bacteroidota bacterium | reverse complement strand
TGCCCTGACATCATTGAACGAGGTGCAGCAGTCTGCCATTCTGGTCGGAGCAGTGTATTTCCTGCTGAACATCCTCTCCGCTTTCGGGAGCCGCAATGCCTGGCGGCTATCAGAGCGCAGCGGTGGCGAGGAAAAAGCAGCCACCTGGCTCTGGTCCATTACCCTGCCGATTTACGCTCTCATCGCTGTCGCTGCCTATCAGCAATGGTACATGCCGGTTATCCTGGCGTTCAGCCTGCTGTTTGTTCTGCAAAATTTCTGGCGGCCGCTGCTGGTCAGCCGGATTGACAGATTTGGCAAAGCAGAACACGGCGCGACCCTGCTGTCTGTTGAAAGCCAGTTGCGCCGCATCGGCACCATGATCATGGCGCCTGCAATCGGCTATGCTGTCGATCTCGTGCATGGACAGGGTCAGGAGGGATCAGTCTGGCCGGTGGGCTTGTTTGGCGCTGTGATCGTACTCTCTTTTATCATCTACCGCAGCCTTGCCAGGCCGGCGCACGGTGAAAACTGATCTCAGCGCCGGTTGCGGGCAGAGAGTAAATTTTGATTATAAATATCCACTGCCCGGTAAATTTGTCCGTCGGCCTTGATGTGCAGGACAATACCGGCGACAGAGCCAACAGCCCCGGCTCCCATGAGAAAGGAGTGCGCAGGCGTAAAGCCGGTCGTGGCATTGGCGAAAAAAACATAGGCCATGGTCAGAAAACCGGACACAGCGAGTACCGGGCCGCCGACTTTCATCCACGGCTGCTTGTTCAGTGCGCTCAACGCACGGCGATCATGTTTTAAATATGGCCGGAGATTTCGTCCCCAAAAACCGACATCGCGAAAATTTCGGCTCGTGTCCGGGCGAAAGACGATGGTTTTTGTCGCGGAGAAGGGCAGGAGCAGGCTGAGCAGATTTAAATTATAGCGAGTTTGCAATTCCAGCCTTGGGCGCTTGTGCGCATCAGCAGGTGGTGCAGATTGCGCGTTTACCTGTGCTGTGGCAGAGATGAGCAGAAGTGCGAGCAGAAGAGATTTCATTTTGGCCCCATAGTTTTCAGGAACAGTTGGTCAGTGCAGCGCAGCAGCCGTCAGCCTGCTGCGCCAGGAGTTATTCCCAAAAAAATGAATTTCTCATCTCTTCTGCAAATGAAATTTACTGTTCCACGACACGGGCTTCGAAACCGAGTTTTTCCACTGCTTCAACCAGCTTGTCGGTACGGCCATTTGCATCCGAACATTGCACAGAGGCTGTGGCCGCCTTGAGGTTCACGTGCACGTCGGAGACACAATCCACAGCGGCAAGAGCTTTCTCCACCCTGCTGCTGCAGCTTTCGCAGGTCATGCCTTTGATGGACAGCGCTATCTTTTTGCCCGCGGGTTTTGCCTCACCCGGAATTTTCACCGTCATCTTGCCAGCCGTAAAACCCGCCTCGTTGACCTTTTTCGCGATGATGACAGTGTCAATTTTCGCCGCACTGGCAAAGGTCAGGATAGCCAGGCCTTCGTTGATTTTGATGTTCAGATTTTCCACGCCATCGAGCTTCTTCAGCTTCTTTTCCAGGCCATAGGCACAAAACGGGCACGACAGGCCATCGACGCGGATGGTGACACTCGGTTTATCACTGCTCTGCTGCGCAGAGGCGGCTGCCGGCAGCAGCAGTGCAGAAAGAAGAAGAGCGAATATTAAATGTGACAGTTTCATCAGTAACCTCCATAACATGAGGAGTTCGGTGATTTCAAAAGACAGCAGAACTATTCATCGCCTGCGGTCATGCCCCGGCCCTCAGGCGATTCGCGCCCGCAGCCAGAAGCCGAGCATGCCGCCCAGGACTGAACCCAGCAGCGCTCCGGTAAACCAGCCGATCAGGACGCCAAAGGCAAACGGGGCACACTGCATGATGATGCCGGGCGTCAGCAAGAGAGCGAACATGCCGCCGGCAAGCGTGCCCTGCATAGCCGTATTTTCCCGCAATGGGCCCGGCGTCAAATAGGCTGCGATGGCCATGGGCAAGCCGGCATAGACGCCGCCGAAGAGAAAATACGTCGCTGCAATGGAAATGCGATCGAGCAGGGGTTGGGTCACGTAATAACGGCTGCAAAAAGTAATCGAAGCCGGGACCGGACTGAGGTAGCTGAGCAGCAGAAACATGCCGCCGGCAACCAGCACAGCGCGTGTCAGGAAAAACACCGCGCGCTGGTGCTCCCTGGCCAGGCGAAAGAGAAAAAACAAGCCGCTGTAGAGCACAGTCCATACAGCGCCGACACCGACCAGTCCGAGTGGCGGCACATGATCCAGCGAGACACGGCTGGAGATGACAAAAGCAGAAGCCAGGGCAGCTACCAGTCCGAAAACCAGCGCGATAGCCAATGGACTGTCCGCTGTTTTCGCTTCCGCGCGGGCCCGCGTTGCAACCGTGCGTACCAGCTCCGCGGGCATCTCCTGCTCCGGCCAGTGCGCCAGCTCATCCCACATCTGACGTGAAGCGTACAGATGCTCCCTGCAGCGCTCACAGGATTGCAGATGCCGGGCCAGGTCCTGCGGCAAGGCCTCATCGCCAGACAGCGGTGCGAGTTCAGCCAACCGTTCGTGCGCTTGTGCACATGTCATCACTGATTCCCTTTCAAAACGTTTCGCAGAGTCTGAATGCCTCGCCAGGCTTTCTGCCGTGCTGCTGCTTCAGAGATGCCGAGAAGATCGCCGGCCTCTGCAAAGGTCAACCCCTGATATTTCGTCAGCAGGAGCACGCGTCGCTGCTCTTCCGGAAGCCGGCTCACGGCCACCTGAACAGCGTCACGCATTTCCGCCTGCTCAGCACTTTCATCTACAGGGCGGGTGTTTTCATCGACAACAGCATCTGCCTCCTGGATGGAGATGTGATTCTCCCCCCCGCGCCTCCGCCTGCGTTTCCGCTCATCCCGAAGCAGATTAAAAACAATGGTATAGAGCCAGCTCGTGAAGCGGCTGCCGGGCTTGAAACGATCTCTTGACCGGATGACACGCAACCAGGTTTCCTGGGTCAAATCCTGCGCCAGAGCCGGATCACCTGTCTCACGCAGCAGGAAGTTATAAATTTTCCCGCCGTGACGAATGAACAAGGCGTCAAAAGCGGCAGCATCGCCCTGCACATAGGCCTGCATCAGCTCGGAATCGGAATTGTTTGTGCTGTCAGATGTTCGGCTCATGGGATTCAGTTATGATAACGACACACTCCGGAAAAGATAACGTCAGCGACATCTGGCTATCCATTTAACTCAGCAATGTTGCATTTTTTCAGCCAATCGCCAGAGCACAGCACATGCCTGCACCAGATCTGTCATTCCGGTTTCCCCGCAGGGGAAGACCGGAATCTCCCGGACTCAGG
>DRLW01000077.1 GCA_011375275.1 Bacteroidota bacterium | reverse complement strand
GTCATCTCCCTGCAGTCTCTCGACCAGAGTGCGCAGACTATCCAGCCCGCCGCTGACACTCTGCCGCAGTTTACGCCGGTATCGCATAGACTGCGCTGTATAGCGTTTCTGTGGCCAGAGCACGTTATACAAAACACTGTCGCTGCGTGTAAAAATCAGGCTCGTCCGACCAAAAGGTGCCTGCATATCGAGGCGAAACTGCTCATCGGCAAAAATCGCTTCACTGTTGTTGATACTTACTTCCAGGCCGCGCTTTTCAGCAAGCGCGATGAGCTCGGTAAGAGGCATCTCGGGAAGCAAGGCGCGCAGGGCAGCGATATCCGATGCCGGTGCCGCAGGCAGCGCCAGAGTATCGGACATGTCATACCGTATTTCCACATTCCTCTGCCGGATGACCAGGGCAGTGATCTGGGCTGCCAAAAATTCGGGCAGAAGAAACGAGGCCAGCATAATCGGGAAAATCGAAAAGCTCTTCAGAAGCATGGCGTGACTTTTTGTCTGGTTATTCGCTTACTCATCAGGGCTGCACCTTTTGCTCAGACTGGATGAGTTACCTGGTTATCCACTTAACTCAGCACGGTTGCATTTTTTCAGCCAGACCGTGTGACAACAGCACGTGCCTACTCCCGAACGGTCATTCCGGTTTCCCCGCAGGGGAAGACCGGAATCTCCCGGACTGAAGCACGTGCCAGAAAAGATAAGATTCCGGCACTGCGCTGCGCCTGGCCGGAATGACGGAAGGCGGAATCTGAGCAAGGCTCTGTGAATAACTCTGGCAAAAAAGAAAAAATATTCTTTTCATGAATCGATCCTGTATTTTTGAATAACAGTATTGGACTCTTCGCCCCCATTTCAGACTCATTCACAAATCAGCACTGCAGCAAGGTTAGCAGAGAAATAACAGCGTCCTGCAAATCGAGGAAAATAGACCATGGCCGAACGACAGCAACTCACCTGGCTCCTGAAACGCTTTCAGGAGCTATCGGTTGATGAATTGTACGACATCATGTACATCAGACAGCAGGTTTTCATTGTCGAGCAAAACTGTCCGTACTCAGACCTGGACAAAAAAGACCAACAGGCCTGGCACCTTTCAGGATATATACCCACCAGCAGCTCAGGTGGCGAACTGGCAGCCTATGCCCGCATCCTTGCTCCAGGCGTGAGCTATTCCGAGCCGGCGATTGGCCGGATCGTTACTGCACCCAAGTGGCGGGGACACCATTTCGGCATCGCCCTGATGCAGGAAGCGTTGAGAAGAGCCGAGCAACTCTTTGGCAAGAGGGATATCCGCATCGGGGCGCAAACCTATCTCATCGACTGGTATGGTCGTTTCGGTTTTGTTCCTGTGGGCGAACGCTACGATGAAGACGGAATCGAGCATGTCGAGATGCTGAGAAAGGGGCACTGATAGCACATGCTTCTGTACTATTCCAAACCAGCCATCCTGCTGGCGATAAGCGGCAGTCCGCAACAGCTTGTGGGGAGAATCCAGGAGCACTGGGCAGCGGACAGCTTACATCATCGCACTTGCATTTCAGGTGAGAGTTTGTATTTTGTGGTATCAGGGTGAATTGACAGGGGAAAATTATGCCGGATATCAGCAATCCGCACGATAGATTTTTCAAGGAGAGTTTTTCGCGGCCGGAAGTGGCCCGGGACTTTTTCAGGCATTATTTGCCAGCGCAGCTCGTCGAACAACTCGACTTAAAAACTGCGAAACCGATGAAAGGTTCTTTCATCGACAAAAGACTGCGGGCGCACCATTCAGACCTTTTGTATTCTGTCAAGCTTCGCAGCAGCGGTACTATATACATCTATGTTCTTTTCGAGCACAAGAGTTCTCCCGAACCTTTTGTTGCCCTGCAACTCTTGCGCTATATGGTGCGCATCTGGGAACGAACAAAAGGGAACAGGCAGAAACTGACATTCGTTTACCCGATAGTCGTCTATCATGGCTTGCAGAAATGGCGTGTCAGCCAACAGTTCCGGGATCTGTTCGAGTTACCACAGGCTTTTGATGATCTTCTACCGGATTTTCGCTACCAGCTTGCAGACCTCTCCCGACTTGAGGACAGCCAGCTCAAGGGAGAAATCCTGCTCCGTGTCGGTTTACTGATGCTGAAGTATATCTTCACCGACGAGCTGCCAAAACGTTTACCCGAGATATTTTCACTGCTGAACCAGCTCGCGGAAAAACAAAGAGGCATAGAATATCTGGAAACGCTCCTGCGCTATGCAGCCTCAGGCAGCGACAAACTCAACCCGACAGACATTGAAAAAGCTATTACTGTAACCTTTCAAGAAGGAGGTGAGCTCATGCAAACCCTGGCACAACAGTGGATCGAAGAAGGGAAGCAAGAAGGCAAAATTGAAGGGAGAAAAGAAGGCATTCGTGAGGGGCTGATAGCAGCTATCGAGCTCGGACTGGAGCTCAAATTCGGCGAGGAGGCTCTACAGCTCATGACTGAAATCAGCACTATCGACAATATCGAAACACTGCAGAAGATCAAAGCAGCCATCAAAACTTCATCTTCCCCCGAGCAGTTACGTGATTTTTTCTGATACGGCGTTTATCGTGAAAGATGGTGGAACTGCTGCTGGACATCGGCCGGCAGCACATACTCCTTCCAGTCCTATTTGGTCATCTTCATAAAGAATAGCCCAAACATGTTGAGGAGGCAAACTCATGCAAACCCTGGCACAACAGTGGATCGAAGAGGGGAAGCGAGAAGGAAAAGCAGAGGGCAAAATTGAAGGGAGAAAAGAGGGCATTCGTGAGGGGCTGATGGCAGCTATCGAGCTCGGACTGGAGCTCAAATTCGGCGAGGAGGCTCTACAGCTCATGACTGAAATCAGCACTATCGACACTATCGAAACGCTGCAGAAAATCAAAGCAGCCATCAAAACTGCCACTTCACCCGAACAGTTGCGCGATTTCTTCTGACCTGCCACCCATTCTCAGCGGAAAAGTGTTTAGAGCCCGCCGCTCCCCGTCTGGCAGCAGAACATCTCACCCCGGCCTGTACGCACGGCCATTCCCATCAAGAAAAACCCAAATGTGTCGAAGACAAACATGTGACAGAATGTGACGACGCTCAGAAAAACTGAAAGGTATCGCTCCGGATATTTTTGGCACAGCCCGCTGAATATCAATTGTCAGCAGAATAAGCATTCCAGAAGTAGAATTTTCGCTTATTCTGGTATCCTGGCGCACGGCGCGAATTTATGAATACTCGGGATAGTTTTTCTGATTTTACGCAGCAATGGGTGGCACATGGATCCCAAGTTCAACCATAATGGTAGCGTAACACCTGCAGCGCAGACGGATGCCTCGACAGCCACGCCGGGACTGCTTATCTTCGATATTCATGGGGTAATACAAAACCACAACGCAACAGCCGAAGAATTACTCGGCTGCGATGCGTCGCAACTCAGGCGTAAGAATATCGCCGAGCTTCTGCCGGCGATTGCGTCCAATCCTGCTGAGTGTACCACGACCTCTCCACAATCTATCGAAGCAGTTACCGGAAAAAGTGTCGAAGCCTGCATCACTTTGCTTTCCGACGAAGAACCTGAACTCTTTGCCGCAGTTCTCCTGCCCTGCTTCTCCAGAAGCCTGAATGCAGATATCACCCAAAACCTGCATGAACTCAAGCTCGATTCCATCGGCAGGCTCGCTGCTGGTATTGCGCACGAAATCAACACGCCTACCCAGTACGCCAATGATAACACCCATTTTCTGCAGGATGCCTTCGAGGATATCAACGATCTGCTGGTGAAAATCAAAAAATTCGTGCAGCAGGCCCGGCACCAGAAGGTTACCAGCACCATGATCGACGATCTCGAATTTGCCCTGGAACAGGCTGATATCGATTTCCTCATCGACGAAATTCCCCTGGCGATTGAGCAGACCATCGACGGCCTCGGCAGGATCAGTAAAATCGTCAGAGCGATGAAAGCGTTCTCTCATCCGGGAATGACTAAAAAAGCACCCGCAGATATCAACAAGGCTATCGAGAGTACAGTCATCGTAACGAAAAATGAGTGGAAATATGCAGCAAATCTGAGCTGTGATTTCGACCCGGCGCTGCATGAGGTGCAATGCTACGAGGCTGAACTCAATCAGGTCATTCTCAATCTGATCATCAACGCCGTGCATGCTATTCAGGAAGCGAATGAAAAAACTGGACGAAAAAAAGGGGAAATCGAAATCACCACTCGCAAAAAGGAAGATTTTGCCGAAATCAGGATTCGGGATACAGGGACGGGGATTTCCGCACAGGTACGGGATCACATTTTTGAACCGTTTTTTACGACCAAAGAAGTCGGCGTCGGCACAGGGCAAGGGCTGGCGCTGGCTCATGCTGTTATCGTCAACAAGCATGGAGGCAGCCTCACCTTCGAGACTGAGGAGGGAAAAGGCACGACCTTTATCATCCGCCTGCCGCTGTACGACTCTGTGGAGTCCGGCAGTGGGAAAAGCGAGCAGGCCAGGAGGGTTGAGGAGACTAGCGGAGCCAGTACAGAACGACCGCGGTGACGATGATATTGACCAGCGACAGGGGCAGCAGCATCTTCCAGCCGAGATTCATAATCTGATCATACCTGAAACGCGGCAAAGTCCAGCGAATGGTCATCATCAAAAAGATGACCACCGCGACTTTGAAAATAAACGCAGCAAACTGCAACAGCGTCACGATGAGATTATTGAGCTGAAAAACACCCAAAACCACCGTATCGGGAAAGAGCAGCGGCATCAGGCCGGGGATATGCAAACCATCTGCCTGCAGGTAAGGGATCTGAAATCCGCCGAGAAAAAAGATGACCGTCATGCTGGCGATGAGAATCGTTTCGATGAAATCCGTGAGGAAGTACATCCCGAAGCCCATACCGCTATATTCGATAAAATAGCCGACGATTTCACTCTCCCCTTCTGGTGCATCAAATGGGATGCGTTTTGTTTCAGCGATACCAGCCGTCATGAAAATGAAGAACGCCAGAGGCTGCACGAAAATCCCCCACTGCGGCAAGAAGCCAAACCACAGCTCGCCCTGAGCGCGCGAAATCTCCAGTAAATCCACGCTGCCGTAAACCAATATCACTCCGATGAGAGAGACGCCGAGGGCAACTTCGTAGGAGATCATCTGAGCGCTGGCGCGCATGCCGCCGAGCATGGCGTAATTGTTGTTCGAAGCCCAGCCACCGAGGATGACCCCATACACAGCCATGGAGAGCACGGCAAAAAAGAACAGAATACCGACATCTGCAGCGACGATCTGCATGGCATAACTCTGCCCGGCGACGATCAGGGAATCTGCATGCGGAATGACGGCGAACCCTAACAGGGCGAAAAAAATCGAAATACAGGGCGCGAGCAAAAAAATCAGCTTTTGTGCCCCTCGTGGAATAAAAAACTCTTTTGTGAACAGCTTGAGCACATCGGCCAGGGCGTGAAACAGACCCAGGGCGCGCATACCGAAAATGCTGGCGCGGTTTGCTCCGATGCGGTCCTGCATCACGGCGCTCTGCTTGCGTTCGACCCAGGTGAGCAAGGGAGCAAGCACAGCGAGCGCAAACAGGAAAAAAGCAAATTTTGCTATGTACACTATCCAGATCATAATATCAGACCATTATGTTCAGCCGGGTTCTCCGGCAACAGCCGTTGCTTCAGCCGCGGTTGTGCTCAGCAGCAGACCATCTGCGGGGATATCGTGCAACGAGAGCCCCTGAAACGTCGGATGGCTGGCAGCCAGCTCGGCAAAGATATCGCCCGGTTCGAAATACGCCAATGCGTTG
>DRLW01000076.1 GCA_011375275.1 Bacteroidota bacterium | reverse complement strand
AATCGATTTCAACCGGCTGAGCCGGGAAAAGGCAGCCGGCGGGACACGACATTTTTCATTATTCGGGCTGCTTTCGGGGGGATGGTTGAAACGCGACAAAAATATCGCGGTACGCGTTGGTGCCCAGATTGTACCGCGGCATTCATGCCGCGTGGCGCGGGCGCCTGTACATTACACCAGGGAAAAACCCGACCCGCAGGGGCGACCAGCGGGTCGCCCCCACACCCGTGCGTCTCTACAAACAAACCCACGCCAGAACCCCAATCCATCGGTTCCGTCATGGCCGGTTTTAATCCGCGATCACCAAACGGATATATGGAAAAATAAAAATCGGGGGGCAAAACTGTAGGGGTTCAAAATTTCGTAGGGGTTCAAAATTTTGAACCCCTACGGACGACGACAAAACAAATATCAAAAAATCATCCCCACATCCATTGGCGCCATTGCACGTGATTTTAAATCGGCGTACCAAATGGTTGAAATGGTTGCCAAAATACCGATATTTACACCGTTTCCGTTTGGCAACGCGATTTTTGTTGATGATAACAGGCACGAAACCCGTAGGGGCGACCGGCGGGTCGCCCCACACCCGCCGGTTGCCCCCACACCGCGGGTCGCAACCGGAATTCTATCGTCAACAATCCTAAAAATTGAACCGAGGATAAATTTCATTTTTACAACCCTCGACACCGGCCGGATTTGCAAGCCGATAATTTCCCAACCGACGCAATCTGAGCAAGAGCAGTTTTTTTGATGGTGCGTACACAACCGCCAAGTTTTTTCAGTTGCAGATTTAAAAAACACTTGCGATTCCAGCAGGCGTTGCTATTTTTAGGAATGCCTAAAAATAGAGTTTTGTTTTGATGATTTTTTGATGTACGTTTGCATCATTCGTACAGCTGTGAGGCCTTTTTTGTCTGGCAGCTCATGAAAAAGGAAAAACGATGATCGATCCACGAACAGCATTGCTTGGGGCGGCTGGCCTGGTTCTGGTAGTGATGGTAATCTTCTGGCCCAGGCTTGGCCTGCTGGCACGGCTGCGCCGCAGCCGGTATAATAACCAGCGCGTTTTGCTCGAAGATGCCCTGAAACATATCTATGATCGGGAATACAAAAAACGGGCGTGCAGTCTGGAGAGCCTTTCCGGCGCGCTTGAGATCAGCCAGGAGATGGCCGCACGGTTGATCGACCGGCTCGGCAAGCTGGGGCTGGTCACCATCCGGGAGAACCGCATCGAGCTGACGGGTGAGGGGCGGTCATACGCGCTGAAGGTTATCCGCACACACCGGCTGTGGGAGCGTTATCTCGCTGACGAGACCGGCCTGCCGGAGACAGAATGGCACCGCACTGCTGAGCGTCTTGAACACACAACGACCGAGGCGGAAGCGGCAAGCCTGGCGCGGCACACTGGGAATCCATTGTACGATCCACACGGCGACCCGATCCCGACGGTCTCAGGGGAACTGCCGCCGAGCACCGGCAAACTTCTGAGCGATCTCGACATATCTGAGCATGGTGTGATCACGCATCTCGAGGACGAGCCGGAAGTCATCTACGCGCAGTTGGTGGCAGCCGACCTGCACCCGGGCATGCTGGTACAGATGCTGGACAAAAACGCCGAACGCGTTGTCTTTGCTGCGGACGGGGAGGAGACTGTTCTCGCTCCGATCGTCGCTGCAAACGTCACAGTTTTGCCTGTTGAAGAGGAGCCCGATGAGGCTGGTCCCTATGAGACGCTGGCCGAGCTGAAGCCGGGTGAATCCGCAGAAGTCGTGCAGTTGTCGCGTTCCTGCCGTGGCCAGCAGCGGCGGCGTCTGATGGATCTCGGCATCGTCCCGGGGACGCGAATCACAGCGGAGTTTGCCGCTGCGAGCGGCAGCCCTGTGGCCTATCAGATCCGCGGAGCGACTATAGCTCTGCGCCGCGATCAGGCTGAAATGATCCATATTCATCGTAAGGAGCAGAAAAAATGACCACGCAGGATTGTGCGACCTGTCCGGTTCACATCAAGAGTAATTTGATCAAACTGGGCGTTGATATGGATTCGTGGGACTTCGTCGTGGCGCTGGCGGGGAATCCCAATACAGGTAAAAGCACGGTGTTCAACGCGCTTACCGGGCTGCACCAGCACACCGGCAACTGGCCTGGCAAAACAGTAACACGGGCCGAGGGTGGTTTTGTTTTTAAGGACCATCGCTACAAAATCATCGATTTGCCCGGTACGTATTCACTTCTCTCTACCAGCACGGATGAGGAGGTGGCGCGGAATTTTATTCTTTTCGGCCAGCCGGATGTTACGGTCATCGTCGTCGATGCCACGCGGCTGGAGCGCAACCTGAATTTCGTCTTGCAGGTGCTGGAGATCACAGACCGGGCTGTGGTGTGTCTCAACCTCATCGACGAAGCACAGCGAAAAGGCCTGCACGTCGATGACCGGATGCTGGCCCGCGAGCTCGGTGTCCCTGTCGTGCCCACTTCCGCACGCCAGAATGAAGGCATCGATATGCTGCTGCAGCGCATCGATGAAGTGGCCACCGGCGAGTATCGCTGCCGGCCGCGGCGGGTGCAAAAGACCTCGCCAGAGCTGGAAAAGGCCCTGTCTGTTTTGATTGATAAAATCCAACGCGTTTACCCCGGCCTGCGCAATGCCCGCTGGGTCGCCTTGCGTCTCCTCGAGGGAGACAGCCGCATCATCGAAGCGTTTGAAAACGGTGAGATCGATGAGTTGCTCTCAGCGCAGCAGTTGGCTCCGGAGCATGCATTTGCCACCGAAGGAGGCGGAGAATGACCAACAGGGCGGAACAGAACAGTGATATTCTACGGCTTGCCAACAGTCTGCGTTGGGAAATCGGAGAAAAAGTGCATGACACCCTGCTGCAAAGTCTGTATTCCGAAGCTGAGCGTATAGCCACTCGTGTCGTCCGGCGTACAGAGGAAAAGCAGAGTTTCAACTGGGAACAGACCCTGGATCGTATTCTCACCAGCCGGCTCACCGGCGTCCCGGTGATGATTGCTCTGCTCGCGCTGGTGTTCTGGCTGACGATCAGCGGCGCGAATGTCCCTTCGCAATTGCTGGCCGAGCTGCTCATCGAAACCGTTCATCCATTTTTGAAAAGCAGCGCAGCGCAGATCGGCATGCCCTGGTGGCTCAGCGGCCTGCTCTTCGATGGCGTCTATCTCGCCGCCGCCTGGGTCATTTCCGTGATGCTGCCGCCCATGGCGATCTTCTTCCCGATGTTCACTCTGCTGGAAGATTTTGGCTATCTGCCGCGCATCGCCTTTAATCTCGATAATTTGTTTCGTAAATCCGGTGCGCATGGCAAACAGGCGCTGACCATGAGCATGGGCTATGGCTGCAACGCAGCCGGCGTCATCGCCACACGCATCATCGACAGCCCGCGCGAACGGCTGATCGCCATTATCACCAACAACTTTTCTCTCTGCAACGGCCGCTGGCCGACGCAGATTCTCATCGCCTCGGTTTTTTTCGGCGCTGTTGCGCCGCCTGCGCTGGCAGGGATCACCTCAGCGCTGGTGGTGGTCGGCGTGGCGTTGCTGGGTATTTTTCTCACCTTTCTGACCTCGTGGCTGCTGTCGCGCACCATTCTCAAGGGCCAGGCCTCGGCATTCAGTCTGGAGCTGCCGCCATACCGGCCGCCGCGCATCCTGCAAACCCTGTACACCTCGCTGATCGATCGCACGATTTTCGTGCTCTGGCGAGCTGTGGTTTTTGCCGTGCCAGCCGGGGCTGTCATCTGGCTGATCTCAAATGTCCACCTCGGTGAAGCCAGCATAGCTGAGCACCTCATCCGTCTGCTCGATCCTGTCGGGTTTCTCATCGGGCTCAATGGCGTCATTTTACTGGCGTATATCATCGCCATCCCTGCAAATGAGATCATCATTCCCACGGTGCTGATGCTGACGGCGCTCACTCTGAACCTGCACGGGGTTGGTGAAGGCGCGGGGGTGCTTTTTGAACTGGCGGATGAAAATGCCTACATGGCGATTTTTCAGCAGGCCGGCTGGACGTTGCTGACCGCAGTGAATCTCATGCTGTTCAGCCTGGTGCACAACCCCTGCTCGACGACGATCTACACCATCTACAAAGAGACGGGCAGTGCGAAGTGGACTGCTGTCGCCACGTTCCTGCCTCTGGGGATGGGATTCGCGTTGTGCTTTTTTGTCGCGCAGTTCTGGCGATTGTTTGCAGGGTAGGAAGGGGCAGGTGTGCGGGAAATGAAAAAGCCACTCCGGGACTCATTGTGTCCAGGGGTGGCTTTCATCTGTTAGCCGGAAAAAATCAGTCTTTATGATCCGCAGGAGACAGATTTTCCGCTCCAGGCATCTTGCCGACCAGTTGTCCCGGATCGTGAATCAGCACAGGCATGTGCTGTGGACAGATGGCCAGGGTCGTGCCCCGGAATTCCAGCCCGATCAGCGGAACCTGATCGCTGGTGCGTTCACAGAATACGCAGCTCTTTTCTTGCGACATAATCTTTCCTTTCACACATGTTTGACCTATGGAATGGGGGGAGCTCTCCGCCATTCCGTACCGTTTGCAGTTGCGCATTTCGAAACAGATATCCAGAGAAAAACATTGTGGATATTTTTGTCCGAATAGTGTGATGGTACCACTCTTTCGCACATTTTGCAATAGAAAAGTGGAGATTTTTTATCCCGGTTTATTCACAAGGGGCGTGAGGGTATCACCGGTCACTTTCAAAGTGATCCGGTGCGGGCACTCTATGCGCACGTGTGCACCGCAGGGTGAGAATATTTTGCGCACTTTTCTGTTGAAATGGCCTCATCTGCTGCGGTAAAAGCCTTCCTGAAAGTTATTTTGAGTTCAACATGCGATCAAATTGAAAAAATAATTTTTCTGGCACAGAGCTTGTATATAAAAGGGTAGCCCTAACGAAGAAACAGCACAAGGATTGGTGTTGTTCTTCAATTTGCTCCCCTTAATAGCCCCGGACAATCGGTTCCCCACCCGATTGTCAAAGTTCATAATCCCGATTGAGTTCAGGCTCAATCGGGATTATGACTTTCCTACCCGACGTAAAAAATTT
>DRLW01000075.1 GCA_011375275.1 Bacteroidota bacterium | reverse complement strand
TAAAATGTAACATTGCTGAGTTAAATGGATAGCCAGAACCATGCTGAGTCAAGTGCATAACCAGAGCAGGCATGCGATAACCTGCACAACCCTCACGATTTGCGGAAGAGCCTAAAAAAGAACGCCGGCGCTGGGCCGGCGTTCTTTTAACCTGAAATTTTGGGTACCCCAAATAATTCCGGTCGTTGTTCACGCAAAGCACGATTTGCTATTTCATGAAAAAACAAGGAAAAGCCGGTCACATCTGATCGTGCACAAAATGCACACTCCAAAACCGAACGATGTGAACGGCTTTCACAACCCCCTGACTCCGAACCATCAATAACGGTAATGCTCCGGCTTGAATGGTCCGGCCTGGCTGAGACCGAGATACTCGGCTTGCTTGTCGCTGAGCCTGGTCAGTTTGACGCCCAGCTTGTCGAGATGAAAAGCAGCTACTTTTTCATCCAGCTCCTTGGGCAGACGATAGACACCGATCTCCTTGTATTTTTCAGGATGGGTGTACAGATCGATCTGAGCGAGCACCTGGTTGGAGAAAGAGTTGCTCATCACGAATGAGGGGTGGCCGGTGGCGCATCCGAGATTAACCAGGCGGCCTTTCGCCAGCACGATAACCTTTTTGCCGTCTTTCAGCGTGTGCATATCGACCTGCGGCTTGATCTCCTCGATCTGCGAATTTTTGTTCAGCCAGTCCATGTCGATTTCAATATCGAAGTGACCGATATTGCAGACGATGGCACCATCTTTCATCTTGTTGAAATGCTCTTCCGTGATGATATCACAGCAGCCGGTGGCGGTTACGAAAATATCCGCTTGCGGGGCAGCGTCTTCCATGGTGACGACCTCATACCCTTCCATCGCAGCCTGCAGGGCACAGATGGGATCGATTTCGGTGATCAGTACGCGGGCGCCATACGAGCGCATGGACTGAGCGCACCCCTTGCCGACATCGCCATAGCCGGCAACGACGACGATTTTACCGGCAACCATGGTGTCGGTCGCCCTTTTGATGCCGTCGGCCAGAGATTCGCGGCAGCCATACAGGTTGTCAAACTTCGACTTGGTGACGGAATCATTCACGTTGATCGCCGGCACCTTCAGTTTGCCTTCGGCATGCAGACGTTCGAGGTTGTGCACACCTGTCGTGGTTTCCTCAGACAGGCCGATGATATTTTTCATCTGCTCTGCAAAACGGTCTTCGTGCATCATGTTGGTCAGGTCACCGCCATCGTCGAGAATGAGGTTGAAACCCTGTTCACCCCAACCGACGATGGTCTGTTCGATACACCAGTTGAACTCTTCCTCGGTTTCACCCTTCCAGGCAAACACGGGAATCCCGGCCGCAGCGATCGCAACGGCTGCATGGTCCTGGGTCGAATAGATATTGCAGGATGACCAGCGCACTTCTGCACCGAGCTCGGTCAGCGTCTCGATCAGTACAGCGGTCTGAATGGTCATGTGCAGACATCCGGCGATGCGGGCGCCTTTCAGCGGCTTTTGCGGGCCATACTCTGCACGGATCGCCATCAAACCGGGCATTTCCGTTTCTGCAATTTCGATCTCTTTCCGGCCCCACTGTGCAAGGCGTTCAAATTCGGCCGGATCGTCCATCGCGGCTTTGCAGACGCGATAATCTTTGAACTCTGTAACTGCACCGACGCCGTTGCCATTGGCTTCAGCAGTCAAAACTTCGGCTTCTTTCATAGCTCTTCCTTCACGTTTCTATCCCGAATAATTCACAAATTACCGCTTCGCGCAGGGAGAGTCGGGAT
This sequence comes from Bacteroidota bacterium, assembly GCA_011375275.1. Lineage (GTDB taxonomy): Bacteria > Zhuqueibacterota > Zhuqueibacteria > Zhuqueibacterales > Geothermadaptataceae > Geothermadaptatus. The sequence goes on along the minus strand of DRLW01000075.1, from coordinate 2,104 downwards.
AACAGAAAAATGTCGTACGGCGAAGCGTGTTATTGTAACCGTTTGATAAAACCCTGGTTAAAATGAATGTTCTCAGGGTATCCTGTTTAACTCAGCAAATCAGACCTGGTCCGGATGCCGGCACTGCCGGTTCGGGTGCGGGCACGTGCTGTGCCCATCCGGCAGGCTGGTTGAAAAGATGCAGCCGTGCTGAGTGACGTGGCTACCCAAAGGGTCATTTGAGGAGATGGACTTTATCCGTCTCTTCCCAGGTAAAAGCACCCTCAGAGCGGCCAAAGTGGCCGTAAACCGAGGTCTGGCGAAATACCGGCCGGCGCAATTTCAACGTTTCGATGATTCCGGTCGGTGTCAGGTCAAAATGCTTCAACACCAGTTTGGTGATTTCGCTTTCAGGCATCTTGCCGGTGCCGAAAGTCTCCACAGCCACTGAAACCGGTTCAGCAACTCCGATCGCATAGGCGATTTGCAGCTCGCAGCGATCCGCCAGCCCCGCAGCGACGATGTTTTTTGCCACATAGCGCGCCGCATAGGCAGCAGAACGATCGACCTTGGTGGCATCTTTACCGGAAAAAGCACCACCCCCATGCCGTGCCATACCACCATACGTATCGACAATGATCTTCCGTCCCGTGAGCCCGGCATCTCCCTGCGGCCCGCCGATGACAAAGCGGCCCGTCGGGTTGATGTGAAACTTGATCCGGTCTCTGTTATACATTCCCTCCGGCAGAACTGGCAAAATCACATGCTCGATGATATCTGAACGCAGTTTTTCATTGCTTACTTCAGGGGCATGCTGGGTCGAAAGCACGACCGTCTCGATGCTCACCGGTTTGTCATCTTCATACTGAACCGACACCTGGGCTTTGCCATCCGGACGGAGATAGGGCAAAGAGCCGTTTTTCCGCACATGAGCCAAGCGGTGGGTGAGTTTATGGGCCAGCACGATCGGCATGGGCATATACTCTGCCGTCTCATTGGTTGCGTAACCGAACATCATGCCCTGGTCGCCAGCTCCTTCCCTGTCCACGCCCATGGCGATATCTTCAGACTGCTGATCGATGCTGGTGAGCACGGCGCAGGTGACGTAATCGAATCCATAACTGGCATCGGTGTAACCGATCTGCTTGACGGTCTCGCGTACAAGACCGGGTATATCGATATACGTTTGCGTGGTAATTTCTCCGCCGACGAGCACAAGACCAGTAGTGACAAAGGTTTCGCACGCAACTCGGCTGAGGGGATCATTTGCAATCGCAGCGTCGAGTACTGCGTCGGAAATCTGGTCCGCTATCTTGTCTGGGTGCCCCTCTGTGACAGATTCGGACGAGTACAATCCTGAGGCCATTCTATCGTTCCTTTCTTGTATCCTGAAAAATTCGCAGATTTATCTAAATCAAATTTAGCTGTTCTTTTATTGAGACATCACTTTGCGAAAAAAGCCGGGCGAAAAGAATTATTTCTCCGAAGCCTACCCTTTTGTTCCTGCCAGAGATTTTTTCAGATAATCGATCGTATCCACCGGCGTCGGGTCAACACCATTGACCAGGGCTGCGTAATAACTGGCCAGGTCGCCGATGAAAATCGTACTGAACAAACGTGCCAGAGACGACTCTCCCGAGCTCCAGATTTCCAGCACAGGATTCGAGGTCGTTTCGATGATCTCGCGCACGATATCCATGCGCTTCTGGTTGCGTTCATTATCGGCACGGTCACGCAGATAGATGACCTGCATCGCTTTATCCAACTCAGGGTGCAGCCCCCAACCGACGATCTCGTTATGGTTCATTTCCGGAAATGTATTGCTGAACGCCAGCACCTCGGCATTTTCTGAGAACTGGCCTCGCCAGCGCACACCTGCAACTTCAAGCAAGCCGGAACAGCTATAGATGACCGGCATCAACCCTTCGCACTGACGAGCCACCAGCAGCGGGACATTGTGTTTCGGATCGCTTTCCGGAGAATAGGTGCTCCAAAACCCTTCGATGACTGAACAGGTTTCCTCAACTGCAACGGAGAACTCCCCGATGTACCCGAGGGCGTGAAAAATTTTCAGCAACGGGACGGTGAGAAAAACCAGCGCCGTGCGTGGCGGATAGCCCGGAGG
>DRLW01000074.1 GCA_011375275.1 Bacteroidota bacterium | reverse complement strand
TTTTGCTCCGGTGCACAACCTCGAGAGTCTGAAGGCATTATCCCGTATGGTGCACGGTCTTGCCGGTGATGTCTGGCGCAAGAAACGGCGGTGAGGCACGGAGCAGTTTTCTCTTTGAAGGGGGGTACAGGGGGATGTCCTGCGGCTGCGTGGCGGATTGTTGCGGATTTGGGTTTGTGCTTGGCTTTTTGTTTTGTGGAGTTTTGCAGCGGTTGTTGTGGGAGCATTCCGTAGTTCGCGACATGAATGTCGCGTTACAACCCTGTTTTGCTGCGGTTGTGGTGAGAACATCCCCCTGGCCCGGCTTGTATGCCGGGCCTGTCCCCCTTCGAAGGGGGATTTTTGGAGCACGGAGCGATTCCCCCTTCGAATGAGAATGTCCCATGACAGGGTGAGCAGGCAGAGCTGTGAGGGCGTGTCTCTGAACATTAAACAACGTCAAGGCCATGATAAAAGATTTCTTTGAAATAACCGACCATATCGCCAGGCTTGGCGAGCAGATCAGGGGCTGTGCGTTGGCAACGGTGGTTGAAGTTTCCGGGTCAACCTATCGCACGATTGGCGCGCGCATGCTGATCGGGCCGGGGGAGAAAGTCACCGGCAGCATCAGCGGCGGATGTCTCGAGGGGGATGTTGTGTTGCGTTCGCGGGCAGTCGTTGCCGGGGGCAAAGCTGCGCTGGTGACGTATGACACGACCTCGCCGGAGGATATTTTCTGGGGTACGGGCATGGGCTGCGGCGGCAAAACCACGGTGTTGATCCAACCCCTGACGCAGCACCTGTGCCAGGTGCTCACCCGCGCCGCTGAGTCGTTGCGGCGTGATCATCCGGTTGTGCTGCTGACGCTGCTGGAGCGCGATGGCAGTTCCGCGCATGCGCACTTCGGCTTGAGCGCGCTGTGTGGCGAAGATGGGGAGATGGTGCCGGCTGGTTTTACAGAGTTGGGGGATACGCGGGAGCTCGCGAGCGCCTGCAGCCAGGTTTTGGCAGATAAGAAGCCGCAGATACTCACATTCGGGGAAGAGAGTGCACAAACCAGAGTTGTGCTGGAAGCGCTGGTGCCGCCTCAGCATCTGGTCATCTTCGGCGGCGGGCATGATGTGCTGCCGGTACTGAACACGGCAAAAAGCAATGGCTGGCGCGTGAGCATCGTGCTGCGCCGAAAGGAGCCGGACGCCGGAAAATTTTCCTCTGCCGACAGCGTTCTGGGCTGGCAGGATGATGAGCTGCCGGCGCTGGATTTTCTCAACGACCGCACCGCCTGCGTGGTGATGACGCACCAGTATCTCGAAGACCGCGATATTCTTCTGCGCCTGATGCCATCGCCGGTGTGGTATATCGGCCTTTTGGGGCCGCAGAAGCGCGCCCGCCAGTTACTCGACGAGCTGGAGCAGGGGGGACATAGTTTTTCGCGCCAGCAGTATGAACGCCTGTACTCACCAGTCGGACTGGACCTCGGTGCGGAGACTGCCGAGGAGATCGCGCTGTCGATCATCGGCGAAATCCTCGCGCTCTCACGTAACCGCGGCGGCGGCCTGCTGCGCGACCGCAGGGGGGCGATTCACGATAAAAGGTGAAGTCCGGGTAGCCGGTATTGTAACGATGTGTCACGTTGAGATTTTTTGCGCCGCACCCTGAACCGAACCGGAGAATAATATCTTTCCGGGAGGCTGGGAAAATCGGCGAGGTCCAAGGCGCGATAAATCGCGCACTACGAACGTCTCGTCACACCGCAGTTGCATTCCCCTCTGTCGGGCTCACTCCTCAGCAGCAGTTTCATCCTGCATTTCGGCCTGCTCGCTCTCAGCATGTATTTCGATCGGCTTGACCGCGATCACCGCGTGCTGTGACAGCCTGTTGCCGATCGCTTTCCAGCCCTTGACGCCGATGAACTCCTGCAGGTTGATCAGCTCGGAAACCTGCTCTTTCGGTCGTTTCTTCTCATAGTCGAGCACGATGAAGGGTTTGGCTGCGTTGGAAAGAAAAACAACACGGGACTGGCGGTGGTCGGTGATAAAACGATAACGCTTGCCGATAACCTGCTTTTCGACGCGGAAGCGTTTGACGAAATGCTGTTTTTTCTGGCCATCGTAGTGCACCGCTGTGATGATCATCTCAGGATCGTATTTCTCGATGATCTGCGTTTTTTCCGGCTCATAGCGGTTGGTGAGGTCATAGTTTGTCAGCATGTACTCACCATCCGTGCTCACAGCGAGGATCAGGTCGTCCTTCTCAAAATTGCCGAGGTAGCGGCCACGCTCCTCGCGGTTCAGCCTGCCGACGGTTGCATCGTACCAGATATCGATCCCACCGAAGGTGGAGGCACCGACAGCTTTTTGCACCACCCGTGTCACGGGGTATTTGGTCACGGTGTTGCCCTGTGCTCCCCGACCTTTGATCGCCAGTTCGCCAAAATCGAAATCAAAAACTTTTTTGCGTGCCCGGCTTCGGCCGGAGAGGTAAACCGTGACGATCTCGGTTTCACCGTTCGGATTTGCCGTGAAGTAGAGCACACGCGCGCCTTTGGCACCTTTGGTCAGGTCGTACTCTTTGTCCCGCGTGATCGATGTCACGGAGAAGCGTTTGGCAAAAGATTTTCCCGAGGCGGCGTCGCGGTAGATCATGTTGTACACCATGCGCTCATCTCCCTTGCGCCACACCGCCGCGTGGATGATATCCTTGCCGACAAAGGATTTGTCGCTGATGCGCGTGACGAGAAATTTACCATCGCGGCGAAAGACGATGATATCATCGAGATCCGAACATTCGCTGATCAGCTCATCCTTTTTCAGACCATACCCGATAAAACCTTCGGCCCGGTTGACATAGAGTTTCTGGTTCGCAACTGCCACCTGGGTCGCCTGGATGGTGTCGAAGGTACGGATTTCCGTTTTCCGCTCATGCCCCTTGCCATATTTTTCTCGCAGCTTTTCAAAATAACTGATGGCAAACTCGGTCAGGTGCGCCAGATTGTAATTGACCTGCGCCATCTCGTCCTCGAGGGTGCGGATGTACTCGTCCGCCTTAAAGGTGTTGTATTTTGAAATGCGTTTGATGCGGATTTCTGTCAGCCGGATGATGTCATCCGTGGTCACTTCCCGGCGCAGCAGTTTTTTGAACGGCTCCAGCCCTTTGTCGATGGTCTCCAGCACCGCTTCCCATGTTTCGCATTCCTCGATATCGCGGTAAATCCGGTTTTCGATGAAGATTTTTTCCAGCGAGGAGAAATGCCACTTCTCTTCCAGTTCGCCCTTGCGGATTTCCAGCTCGCGTTCGAGCAGCCGCAGCGTCTTTTTCGTGGAAATGCGCAGAATTTCGTTGACATCCAGAAAATGCGGTTTGTCATCGATGATCACGCAGCAGTTCGGCGAGATCGAGACTTCGCAGTCGGTAAAGGCATAGAGTGCGTCGATGGTCACATCCGGGGAGACACCGGCAGGCAGTTCGATGACGATCTCGACGTCCTGTGCCGTGTTGTCCACGACTTTTTTGATCTTGATCTTGCCGTTGTCGTTGGCTTTGACGATGGAGTCCATCAGCCCGGTCGTGGTGGTGCCGTAAGGAATGTCACGGATGATCAGCTTTTTCTTGTCCACCGCCTCGATGCGCGCCCGCACGCGGATTCTGCTGCCCCGCAGTCCGCCGTTGTAGTTGCTGAAATCAGCCAGCCCGCCGGTGGGGAAGTCCGGCAGGATGTTGGTCGGCTCGCCTTTGAGCACAGCGATCGAGGCATCGATCAGCTCGTTGAAGTTATGCGGCATGATCTTCGTCGCCAGGCCGACAGCGATGCCCTCTGCGCCCTGCGCCAGAACCAGCGGAAATTTTACCGGCAGGGTGACCGGCTCCTTCTTGCGGCCGTCATAGGAAAGTTGCCATTCGGTGGTCTGTGGGTTGAACACCACCTCGAGCGCGAATTTCGACAGCCGCGCTTCGATGTAGCGCGCTGCAGCCGCCGGATCACCGGTGCGTACGTCACCCCAGTTGCCCTGAGTCTCGATGAGCAGCTCCTTCTGGCCGAGGTTGACCAGCGCATCGCCGATGGCTGCATCGCCGTGGGGGTGGTACTGCATGGTCTGCCCGATGATATTCGCAACTTTGTGAAAGCGGCCGTCATCCATCTCGCGCATGGCGTGCAGAATGCGGCGCTGTACCGGTTTCAGACCATCATCAAGGGTTGGCACGGCGCGCTCGAGAATGACGTACGAGGCATAATCCAGAAACCAGTTCTCGTACATGCCGCTCACATGAATCTGCTTCTGCAGCGCGTGCGCGTGACCGTTTTCGCCCTGGTTTTCAGAGCCGGGTGTGTTGTTGTTTTTGCTGTC
>DRLW01000073.1 GCA_011375275.1 Bacteroidota bacterium | reverse complement strand
GCCGAAGTGGCAACACTTCGGGCGCCCGGGGTTTCGGAACTCTTGCGAGTTCCGCTACATGATGCAAAGCGTATGCTGAAGCACGGTATCTGTCCGGTTAACCTCGCCTTTCTTCAGTTCATCTCCTTTCCCCCGGCTCGAATGTGGCTATGGGATCAGGTGCCGCCACGGGAGAGAAGTAGCCGAAGTGGCAACACTTCGGGCGCACGGGGTTTCGGAACTCTTGCGAGTTCCGCTACATGATGCAAAACGTGTGCTCGTACACGGTATCCGTCCGGTGACTATTAGCATGTGAGATGAGAGTTATCATTTTCTTTGATTGCCAAAACCGGAAAAAACCGGGATGCAATTCTTATTAATGCGAACTATTAGTGCATTTATCAGTTTTTTCTTTGGTGGTCTATCTTTTTGTTTTATAAAAAGATGCCCTTGTTTGTGTGCTGTTCTTTGGAGTTGTGGTACATAAGTTGCTTTTGATTGTGGTGAAATAAATAAGCTTCTCGTAACAGAAGTAGTCATCCTGTTTGAAGAAGTATGCGACCCTTGCGGGGGCGCTTTCAGATACGGTAACTGCTTCCGGTGATGATGAAAAATCAAAGATTGAGAGGTTAAAAATGACTGCTCAAAAGAACCCGGAAGTTGATTTAAAACTTCACTATCAGAAAAATCTCGAGTTGGGATTCGTTCTTGCGCTGATCATCGTGCTGGGGACGTTCCAGTCGCTGCGCAAAGTTACGCTGGGCAAGCATGAGTTCGTCACCCCGGATATCAAAATCGAGGTGGAAGAGATACCACCATCAGAACAAATCAAACGGCCTCCCATGCCTGCGCGCCCGACGGTACCGATTCCGACCGAGGATGAGGATGTTCCAGAAGATGAAACCATAGAAACCACGGAAATCGATTTCGACAATATCCCGGATCCGCCGCCGGAACCCGTCGAGGAGGACCCGGGCAGCTACACCTTCATTCCTTATGATGAGCCGCCTGAAATGATCGGTGGCATGGCTGCCCTGAAAAAGCACCTCGTCTATCCGGAGATTGCACGCAAGGCCGGGGTTGAAGGTGTTGTTCACATCGGCGTGCTGGTTGATGCCCAGGGTAATGTCGCCAAGTTGCAAGTGCTCAAATCCAGCGTCTCCAACGTCGGGTTTGAGGAGGCAGCGATGAAAGCCTTGCGCCAGGTCAAATGGAAGCCGGCCTTTCAGCGCGACAGACCGATCAAAGTGTGGATCTCGATACCGGTCAAGTTCAGACTGCAGGATGCACCGAGCTGAATTCTGAGCTACGGGTTGTCAGCAGCTTTCTGATGAAACAGTGTTAAACAGGGAGTACAAAAGATGTGGACGCCGAAAAAAATACTCGTTCCAATCGACTTCTCCGACGATGCTGACCTCGCGGTGTTGCATGCTGTCAATATCGGGCGTGTCTATAACAGCAAGATCATTCTTTTTCACGTCGTCTCTCTTTTTGACAATGATCCCAATAATCCGGACTATCATTTCCCGGATGTCAAAGAGATTTACAACAAGCTCGAAAAAATCGCTGCGGATAACATGCAGCAGGTGCAGCAGACGCATCTGAAGGTCGATTTTGACCAGGTCGTCGTCCGCGGGATTTCGCCGGCAGAGGAAATTCTTCTCTACGAGAAAGAGAACGGGATCGACCTGATTGTGATGGGGACACATGGCCGCTCGGGATTGCGCCATTTCCTCATCGGCAGCGTGGCTGAACGCGTCATCCGCAATGCCTCCTGCCCGGTGATGTCGATACGCTATCATAAGGAAGCCGAGAGTTTCGCGCCGAAGGTACAGCGCATCCTCGTGCCGATCGATTTTTCCTCCTATTCGCGGCAGACTCTCAGCCATGCCGTCGATATCGCCCGGCATTTCAATGCTTCGCTGGAAATCCTGCATGTGATCGAAGAGCAGGTGCATCCATCGTACTATGTCGCAGGCGATATCTCTATTTTCAATCTGATTCCCGATTTGCGTGAAAAGTCTCTTTCCGCTCTGAAGGAGTTCACGGAAAAAGTTATCACGGATGATATCGAACATACATTCCATATTCGCGAGGGACGTGCTCACAGTGAGATTGCCCGTTTTGCACAAGACCAGGAGATCGATTTGATTGTGATTGCCACACACGGCCTCAGTGGCCTCGAACATTTTCTCATCGGTTCGACCACTGAGAAGGTGATCCGTAAAGTGAACCAGCCAGTGCTGGCGATCAAGATGAAATGATGATGGTTTGATACTGATGTGATTGGATTGGATGCGGTGTGAATCGTACAATTCAGGGTGATCTCTGAAGCATCACAAACGAAAGGCGCTTGCTTTCACCGGGCAAGCGCCTTTCTATTTATACCGGCATGCTGACCACGCCACCCAGTGGCCGTGATGGGACAGGGAGATATCGATCGGCGCAGGCCTGCCATCGAGGAAGAGGCGAGGCGGTTGCCGTGGATCGGGCTGATCCGGACGGTCGATCTTCAGCGATTTCTCGCTGACTCCGAGAAATTCGGCAAAGGCCGGCAGGGCATGGCGGCGCACGGCCAGAGAAAGTGCGGAAAGCGTCCCGCCGGATGGTGTCCGGCTCAGCTCAGTATCTGAGATTTTTCTGCAACCAGCCATGAGCTCCGGTTTTTCAGCCCTTTTTGCCGGCTGACACACTGCCACAGCATGCAGCCGCTCAGCCGAAACATCGAAAAACACCTCTGTTTCGGTCTCCTGCCAGATGACCCGGGCAAAAAACTCCCCTTGCGCAAGCAGCGGCAAACTGGCTTCTCCCGGCAGAACACGAAATCGCCGGTGTGAAAAAACCGGCCGGGGCTGCACCAGTTTACAGACGATTTTATAAGCTGCTTCCTTGGCAGCCCATAGCAGCCAGAGAGCGAGGGTCGGGTCCTCCCGGGTTTCCAGAAAGCGGCGTTCTTCCTCATGAAACACTCTGTTGACAAACCGTGAATCCGCTGCCTTATCCACGGAACCCGGCGCTGTCAGATCGACGATGTCATTGCCGGTCAGGGCTGTTGTGAAAGGTTCTGTTGTGGTGATGGGCACGGTATGATCCTGATGGATGAGTTTTTCTGATGCATTCTCTCGGAGTAGTCAGCTCGAAGCCAGATAGTGTTCGCGATAAAACTGATAGAGCAGCATAAAATCGACTCCGGTATATTCACGCTCGAGTTTGCTTTTGGGTTTGCTCCAGTCGCGGGGGTCACGCACCCAGATCATATCAGAGTGGGTTATCGGATCGAGATCATTCGGAAGATGGTCGTCCGGGAATTCGTTCAAAATATCTTCCACCTGCGCCCGGGATGCTTTTTCCGAACTGATCAGGTCCCGCACCATGAGAAAAAACGGGTTGTTGCGGTTGTTGTTCGCAAACCGGTTGGCAGAATTGCGCAACATGGAACGCGAAAATTTCCCGTCGATGCAGTAGTGGAAAATCAAATACTGCATGGCGATCATAAAATTGTTGTAGTACGATTTGCGGATCGCATTGAGAACGCGGGAAAAGAGTGGTGAAATCAGGAGGTTGAACCAGAATCCAAAGCTGGTTTTACCCTCGATGGCCCTGAAGATCGGTTTGAAGGGTTTCATGTCGCCATGGCTCGACGGGCTGCCGTCCGGGTTGAGGATCGTGTAACCACTCCGGCGTATCGACTCGATGATCTCATCCAGGCTCGGACGGGCGTGCGGGTTATCCGGCCATCGTTTGGCGGCCAGCAGAAGAGCGAGCACGAGAGGGAAATAAGGGTCCTTCGAAGTGTCGAACTCATCGGGATGGCGTGGATACATGCCCGGAGCATATTTTTCTGCGCTCAGGCCCTGCATCAT
>DRLW01000072.1 GCA_011375275.1 Bacteroidota bacterium | reverse complement strand
TTTGAGTTGTACCTCACGCAAAAAACTCAGGCAGTTGAAAATTTTCTTCTCATATCTTTTTCACGATCCCGATTTATTCACAGATCAGCGTTTTGCGCAAGGGTGGTCGGGGTAACTGAAAAATTTTGCTCGATACAGACTTTCTTGTAATGCATTGCTAATAATGCAGTTAAGTCTGTTTTTCGCAAGAGTTGTGAGTTTTTCAGGTAAAATTCATTCTTGCATTTTTTGAAAAGAAGCGTTATAATTGACACTCTTGCAGAAATGGCCGTTTCATAGCTATGCTGCTCTGATACGAGCCTGTATTGCAGTATTGGGGCGTCGCCAAGTTGGCAAGGCACAGGGTTTTGGTCCCTGCATTTCGGAGGTTCGAGTCCTCCCGCCCCAGCTTTTCCGTGGCATGAATGGAACCAGGTTGAAATGATGACGAAGGCCATATGGTTTTCGTCATTTTTTTGTTCAGTGAGTCAGAGTTGTGCACCTGGCCTGAAAAGTTCCGCTCAACGGTATTTTTTGCGTGCACAGTTCAAGAAAACACGTCATCAGGCACGGTCTCGCAGATACCCCGCTTTGTCGTGTGCAAAGCACAATGTTGAACCAGGCGGGGGAAAGCCACAATTTCGGAGAATGCGGACAATTCCGTCATGTTACCCTATCGCCATCCCAAGATATTTTCCGGGCGCGCCAACATCGAGCTGGCGACACGTATCACCGACTATCTCGACCTCGAGTTGGGAGAGAGGGTTATCAAGGATTTCAGTGATGGTGAAGTGTGGGTGAAGTTCGGTGAAAACATCCGTGGCGTCGATGTTTTTCTCGTTCAGCCGACTGTGGCGCCTGCCGGCAACCTGATGGAGCTGTTGATCATGATCGACGCTGCACGCCGGGCCTCGGCTGCACGGATCACAGCAGTGATACCCTATTTCGGGTATGCCCGGCAGGACAGAAAAGATCAGCCGCGGGTGGCTATCACAGCCAAGCTGGTCGCTAACCTGCTGACCACGGCAGGTGCGGATCGCATCCTGTCTATGGACATGCATGCCACACAGATTCAGGGCTTTTTCGATATCCCGCTCGACCATTTATACTCTTCTTCGGTTTTTATTGAATATTTCAAGGCCAAGGAAATCGAAGACCTGGTTGTGGTCTCGCCGGACATCGGAGCGACGCGGAGATCCCGCGCCTATGCGCGCAGGATGGATGCGCCGATCGCTATCATCGACAAGCGAAGGCCGGCGCAGAACGTTGCCGAGGTGATGAACCTCGTCGGTGAGGTTGAGGGCAAAAACGTCATTCTCTTCGACGATATCTGCGACACAGCCGGCACCCTGGTGGCTGCAGCGGACTATCTCAAGAAGTTTGGCGCCAAAAAAATCTACGCTGCCTGCACGCATCCGATTCTTTCCGGCAATGCCGGTGAAAAAATCGCAGCTTCAGAGATCGATGAGATGGTCGTCACCGATACCATCCCGTTGAGCCAGAAAAACCGGCAGATCAGCAAAATCAAAGTTCTCAGCGTGGCAGAGCTCTTCGGACGAGCGATCATGCGTATTCACAATGAAGAATCAATCAGTTCGTTATTCGATACGACAGACTAAATAACGAGATGGGCTTATCATGGCAGAAATTAAGCTTGCAGTAGAAAAACGCGAAGGCTCTGGCAAAAAAATCGCCAGGCGTCTGCGTCGTGAAGGAAAGATCCCCGGTATTTATTATAAGCAGGGGAAAGACAATATCCCTATCGCGATCGACCGGAAAACGTTCAGTATGATCATGGCAGGTGATCACAGCGTGATCGATCTTAAAGTAGGTCGTTCGAAGGCCCTGCCCAGTATTTTACGTGAAGTGCAGTGGGACCCGGTATCCAGCCAGCCGATCCACGTCGATTTTCTCGGCGTCAGCCTGGATGAGACCGTCGTCGTCGAGGTTGCAGTTCACCTGGTCGGCAATGCCATCGGTGTAAAAAATGGCGGCGTGCAGCAGTTCCTGCAGCGTTCTATCGAAATCGAGTGTCTGCCGTTGAATATCCCCGAGTACATCGAAGTCGATGTCTCGGACATGGACATTCAGGATACCAAACTGGTCAAAGAGATTGAGCTCGAAGATATCCGCATTCTGACCGACCCTGAAGCTGTGATCGTGTCCATCCTGCCGCCGCGCCTCAGTGCGGAAGATGAAGGAGAAGGCGCAGTTGAAGGTGAAGCTGAAGCCACTGAGCCGGAACTCGTTGAAAAAGGTAAAAAAGATCAAGAAGAGGGTGCCTGAGAGCCGCTGGCTCTCATTCGTGCCCACCTACCGGTGCGTTTCACCCCGTTCGACGGAAAACGCAGATCCGCATATGCGCGGATTTTCCAGGCCGGGCACCAACCGAACCACCTCTTCCTAAAATTTCAATTTCTGTTTCATTTTCTGAAACACCTCAAGAATCCCGACCGGTGCACAGATTTTGTCTGCTGTGGATATCGGGACCGTTGAAAATTTCTTCGCACAGCGTTAAAACAGGGTTTACCGGTTGACTTTGCAAGTCCGGCCCTGATGCAGATTCCGATGCCCGCGACTGCGTCCGCTGCGAGGCAGTGCGCCGGACTCGGTGACCCGCTTAGAAGCGATCTCCGTCTTCCGCAGTGCGCGGGATTTTGCGACAACTAACCTGCATTATTCTCGCAGAGACGCAGTGATCGCAGAGAAAGAATGGTTAATTTCTGCAAAAACAATAAACATCGTGCTCTGCGTCACTGAGAGATATACAAGTCTTTCAAAAACTATGTTTGAAAGGATTACAAGTCAGGGTATCCATTTAACTCAGCTAACCGGGCCTGCCAGGGCACCGACATCTGTCATTCCGGCCAAGCGAAGCACAGTGCCGGGATCTCATCTTTTTGGGCACGTGCCTGAGTCAGG
>DRLW01000071.1 GCA_011375275.1 Bacteroidota bacterium | reverse complement strand
GCCGCCAGGCGAAGTGATGTGCCTGAATCTTCTCGTTACATCGCCCCTGCGGTGAACACCGTCATCTGTCATTCCGGCCAAGCGAAGCGCAGTGCCGGGGTCTCATCTTTTCTGGCACGTGCCATAGTCCGGGAGATTCCGGTCTTCCCCTGCGGGGAAACCGGAATGACCGTTCTGGTGCAGGCATGTGCTGTTGTCAGGCAGTCTAATTTGAAAATAGGCAACTGTGCGGAGTTAAATGGATAACCAGACAACAAAGAGCACTGGCAGGTGCTCAAACCCGTAAATTCTGAAAAATGGAGCGATTATGAAATATCTGAAGCCCCTGTTTTTTCTTCTGATAGTTGCAGCCGTTCCTGCCGGCACGGTACGCGCTCAGTCCACACCGTTCCTGTCGGATGCGGAAATCCGCATGCTCACCAATGAACTCTCCGGAGATCGTGCTTTTGAGCATATTCGCTGGCTTTCGCACTGGCATCGCAATTCCGGAATGGAAGGCTATTTCAAGGCGGTGGAGTATGTCATGCAGGCCGCGCAACAGGCAGGCCTCGAGGATGTCCGGTTTATCGAACAGCCGCTGCCGGGTCCGGCATACACGGCCAAAAGCGCAGAGCTGTGGATGGTCGAACCGGTGGAAGTCAAGCTGGCGGATATCGGCGATCACGCGCTTTATCTCGCTGATGGCAGCGCTGACGCTGATGTAACCGCAGAGCTGGTGTGGATCGATGATGCCTCTGAAGCAGCACTTGAGGGGCGCGATCTCGAGGGTAAAATCGTGTTGACGCGGGCCAATCCGGGTACAGCTGTGTACCGCGCGGTGTGGGGCAAAGGTGCCCTCGGTGTCGTGGCTTACCCTGTTTCAGAAGGCAAGTCCATGCTCGATTTCCCGGATCAGATCGCCTGGACGCGTATTCCCATGGCAGCGGAAGGGAAAAAACCGACGTTTGCGTTTACGCTGCCGCCGCGCAAGGGCGAACTGCTGCGCAAAATTTTGATGACTGAAAAAATGCAGGATTATTTCGCTACCGGTAAACGCACGCCGGGTGGCCGTATCGTCGTGCATGCCAGGGTGGACACGGAGATCAACCGTGATGAGCCGAAAACCGGCTTCGTCGAAGGGTGGATCCGGGGCAGTACGTATCATGATCAGCAGATCGTTCTGACGGCGCATCTGCAGGAGGAGCAGGGCTCAGCAAATGACGACGGCAGCGGCAGCGCCAACCTGCTGGAAATCGCCCGTACCTTCTCCAAGCTGATCCGCGAGGGCAAGATGGAGCGTCCCCTGCGCGATCTCCGCTTCTGGTGGACCGATGAAATTTACTCTGAATACCGTTTTTTTCGCGATCATCCCGAGGAGCCGAAAAAGTTTCTCGTCAACCTGCATCAGGACATGACCGGTGCGCGCCAGTCCTATGGCAGCCGGGTGCAGCATCTCATTCATGCGCCGCATTCGATCACCTCCTTTCTCGATGCCGTGTTCCTCAGCATCGGCACATACGTCATCCAGACGAACAACGCTTTCCTCTCTGCCAGCCGGGCAGGCGGGCTGCCGAGGCCCTTTACGCGCCCGATCTACTCCACGCGCGGCAGCCGCGAAGGGTTTAACGCTGCTTTTGTACCCTACTTCGGCCAGTCGGATTACATGTGCTTTGTCGAAGGGGCTATTGGTGTGCCGGCAGTCGCGCTGATCAACTGGGATGACCCCTATATCCACTCATCTGATGATGATCTCGACAAGATCGACCAGACACAATTAGCGCGCAACAGTTTTATCATCGCCGGGATGGCGAAATTTCTCGCCCGCGCGCGTGCAGAGGATGTGCCCCTGATCGCGCAGGAGACCCTCGCTGCGGGGCTGGCACGTCTGGCGCGTGAGCAACGCATCGCAATGGATTTGATCCGCCGGCACGGTAAGGATGGCTGGACGGATGCGAGCCTGTTGCTGGAGCAGGGCGCAGAGAGGGAGCAGCGCGCACTGCGCTCAGTCGCGGTGTTTGCCGGTAAAGATAAAAAGGCCCATAAAGTCATCGATACGCTTGAGGGAGAGCTGCAACGCCATGTTGCAGCGCAGCGCACCACGCTGAAACGTTTCTTCCATAATATAGTAGGCGAAAAAGCACGCGCGCAGGCTGCCACAGCCGCGGAAAAACAGGCGATGCGGAAAATCCCTGTCAATGCCACGCCGCTGGAGACCTATTTCAGCAAGCGCGGCTCAGTGCCGTGGCAGCCCGGACTGCATGGCATCATGCGTGCCGAGGTGTTCAATTTCGTCGATGGCACGCGCAGTTATTATGATATCTACAAAGCCGTCCGGGCCGAAGCCCTGAGCGCCGGCGCCTGGTACTATGGCACGGTTTCCCTTGAGAATGTCACCGCGGTGCTCGATGCTGCTGTCGAGGCTGGCGCCCTGCTTTTGAAGTAACCCGCTGCTGCCCGTGCGGCCCGGTTTTGCCGGGCTGTGCGCGGGCGCCCTTCCTTTTTTCTCACCCTTCCGAAATTACATCATTTCCTGCGAATTTCATTTTTGTCGTCACTGCTCCACAATAAAACGGCAAAATCTTCCGCTTTTGTGAGAATAATTGCGAATCCTGATGCCGGGTGTCAGGATGCAAAATTATGATTTTTCGCTCTAATATCCGTAAAAACAACTATTAATGCCGTATTGATATATTCCATGATTGAAATTGGTTTTTCTCAATCAACACGTTGATTTCATTTTGGTATCGTTCTTGCCTAAACATGGCACCGAGTACGCCGATATGATTGTCAACAGGTTGTGACAATTGTTACACTACCCATATACCACAGCACGCACTGCACCTTAACGATTGGGTAAACGATGTCTTTGTTAGCACCACGGATGGGCATAAAAACCGCCGCTGCTCTGCTGGCGGCTGGTGTTCTTCTCACGCAGCACGCACGCGTTTCAGCGCAAGGGCTTGAGTTCTGGAATACTGCAGACCGTTCTCGGCCGTGGATTTCCGAGATCAATCCTGCCGCGATTTCCTTTCAGAATAGCCAGATTTCGCTCGGCATGAAGGCTTTTCAGGTCGGCTTTCTGCCGGACAACGGCCTGGGATTGAAGGAAAACAGGCTCAACCTCAGCCTGCCCTGGCTGCTTCCTTTTGAGATCGGGGTTGGTGCGGATGTGCGGTACTATTCCGCGGGCGTGTATTCGGAAACCTCCGCTTCCCTGCTGTGGAGCCGGGAACTCTTCCACCGTTTTGCCATCGGCTTCAAAACCGGCATCGAACGCCGGGCTTTTTCCACGGACAATTTCAATATCGTCGATCCTGATGACCCTCTCCTCGCTGGCGGCCTGGCAATTACAAATCTGAACTTTGGCTTTGGTGCGTACTGGACGCCCGGCCGCTGGGAGCTCGGCCTCGGAGTCGATAAGATCAACAATCCCAACGTCGGCATGTACTCCGAAGCCCTTCTTCCTCGGCAGATTTCCCTCGCTGCCGGGTACCGCTTCGGCGCCTTCATTCCAACTGTTCTGCTGCATGATGACGGCCAGCAATGGCAATTCGGCTTCACAGTGACAGCAGTGCAGAACCGTTATGGCCGGATACGCCTCGGGTACGAAACCTCCATGCCGGTAAAAGTTGAAGCCAGCCTGAACCTTTCGCGCAACAACCGCCTCGAGTATGGAATGGAGATGGCCCGCGGTGGTGCCCGCGGTGCTTCTGCCGGTACGCATGAGTTTATCTACACCCACATCCTGGGCCGTGCTCCGGAAATCACCCGCCCGGAAATACTCTTTTCCTCGTATAAATTGGAAATTCTCAAAGAAAAAACCGTGCGCAGCATGCCGCGAACCCTTTCCAAAAAAATGCTGGCGCAGAGCGGAGAGGTGATTCCCAAATATCTTTCCGGCAAGGGTGGAGCTGAAAAAATAGTTGTGATCACCGCCGGCGCCCTGAGTGCCAGTGAGACCAACGACATCAAATGGCAGCGCTATAAAACCCTGCAGGACCGGCTGGGGCGCATGCTGCGCAACGATCCGGAGCTGGGTCTGTTTATCCGTGCGAACAAGAAGACGATTTCCGATGCGCGTGCGATTCGCCGCGTGCTCGTCGAGCGCGCCTATGTCGATGCCGGACGCATCCGCATCATCCGCGAAAAGCCTGAACTCAAACCGGGCCTGCGTGGTTTCCAGCCCGGCCGGACGACGGTCGTGCGCAGCAAACCCCGGCTTTCGCGCGAGCGGCTGGCCATCCGTTTCGCTGTTTCCGGCAAAACCCGTAAAACCAATGGCTGGCGCTTCGTCATCCGCGATGAGAACAATCGCCCGGTCACTGTCTTCAGCGGTAAGGGCAAGCTGCCCGGTGGCGTGGTGTGGGACTGGCGCGACCGCAGCGGCCGTCTCATCGGCCCGGGTAAATATGTGGGCTGGCTGGAAGTACGGACCACAGCCAACCGCATGCTGAAATCGCGCTCGAGGACTCTGGCAGTTGTACAGATCAACCGGACGGTCACTTTGAAATTTACCGAAGATAACGCCCGCGGGCAGACCCCTGCCGGCGGAGTACCGCCATCGATAACCGAGGAGGAATAACCCCGGAAGCAGGAAGCCCCGATCCGGTCTGGTGAGTTGAAATCGCCCGATCGCCCGGAGAAGCTTCGAGTGGCGTAACCATGGCACTATTTAGGATATGACGAGAAAGCGCTTCGTCTGACGAAAATTTTCACATATCCCGGACTTCTGGCGCGAAGTGTTCATCAGTGAAAAAATCGGAACAAACAACATGAGAACAACAGCAGCTTCATTTCACACAATCGATGAGGAGTTTACAGTGAGAACACAAACGGCAATCGGACAGAGCAAACAATCGATGATTCTTCGGCTGATGATGATGATTTTGGTCGCTGCCCTGGCAGTAGGAGCGTTCTCCGATGCGCAGGCAGCGCCCGGCAAAAAGAAACAGGCGAAGGCAAGCAAGGAAGCAGTCGCTGCCCAGAACGCGGAGCAGGAAGAAGCCTCCATGACCGTCTGGACGATCATCG
>DRLW01000070.1 GCA_011375275.1 Bacteroidota bacterium | reverse complement strand
TTCAAATCGAAGTTCGTGACAACAGCCCCCGTCTGAAGGATGCTGAGGGCAAAATCACGCTGCCAAACAATACTTTTCTCCGGTTCGGCCAGTTCAAAGCTCCGGTCTGGCGCGAGGAGCTGCGTTCATCGAGCAAGCTGTTTCTCGTAGAGCGGAGTCTGGCGGCGGCATTTCTGGCTAAAAACAACTTCTCGGCCCGTCATATCGGGGTAGAGTTTGGTCTGAAAACCAGTGCCGGGGCTCAATTTGCTGTCAACTACTCCAACGGTGCCGGCGAAGGCAGCCGGGAGGATGCCGGACGAAGAAAGAATGCTGTCATCAACAACGGCAAAATGCTCGCCGGCCGCATCGAACTCCCCCTGGGCAAAAAAATGAACATCGGTTTTTCTGCCGTGCGCAACAGCACGGGCATGCTGACAACCGATGGCGACACCCGCGGTACTGCCACGCTTTTCGCGCCTGATTTCAATCTGAAGCTGGCTGTGGGATCGGGCGCTGTGCTGGAGGTCGATGGTGGGCTTGGTTTCGGCAGCTTCAGCGATTCTGGAGTGAATACCGGAGAAGATAAAAAATTCACCCTGCTGGATATCAGCGGCGAATGGAAGAAAAAACTCGGCCGCGCCAACGAATCACTCGGCGGGCTGGATGGCTTCGGTTTTGCCGCCGGCTTCTCCAGCGTAGATTTTAGGGGAACGACCTCAGCCGTCCGCTTCGGCCCGACGTTCACCTTTGGCAAGCAGACCCGCCTGCAACTCAACGCCGAACTCATCAACCCGGAAAACGGGGACAGGACAGTCAATTATCGATCCATGATAACCTTCAACTATTAACCTGAAAACGAATCAGGAAAGGTATCTCATGTTCAAGAAAAAAATCCTCATCGCCGCCCTGAGCCTGCTGGCCCTCGGCAGCACGACTCTACAGGCTCAGAAAATCTCTGTCGATCCGGCATTGCCGGAATACAAAAAGGTCAGCGGCATTTCCGGTACCATCAACAGCATCGGCTCTGATACGATGAACAACCTGATGACGCTCTGGGCCGAGGGTTTTGCAAAGTACTATCCCAACGTCCGCGTTCAGGTTGAGGGCAAAGGCTCGAGCACTGCCCCTCCGGCTCTGATCGCCGGTACAGCGCAGTTCGGCCCCATGTCGCGCACAATGAAAAAAGGAGAAATCGACAAGTTCGAAAAGAAATTCGGCTACAAGCCCACGGCTGTTCCCACATCGATCGATGCCCTGGCTGTGTACGTCAACAAAGACAACCCGCTCACCGGCCTGTCTCTGCAGCAGATCGACGCTATTTTTTCCAAGACCCGCCGCGGCGGCTATGACCACGCCATCACCCGCTGGGGCGAGCTCGGACTCACCGGCCCGTGGGCCAACAAACCGATCAGCCTGTACGGCCGCAACTCGGCATCCGGCACTTACGGCTATTTCAAAAAACACGCTCTTTTCAAAGGCGATTACAAAGACAGTGTCAAAGAACAGCCCGGGTCTGCTTCAGTTGTCCAGGGTATTTCAGAAGATAAATACGGCATCGGTTACTCGGGTATTGGCTACATCACATCCGGAGTAAAAGCGATCGCACTCGGCAAAAAAGATGGCCAGAAGCAGTACACGCCGACAGTAGAAAATGTCACGGCCGGGAAATACCCGCTGGCACGTTTTCTCTACCTGTACATCAACAAGGCGCCGAACAGGCCCCTCGATCCGCTGGTTCGCGAGTTTTGCCTGTTCATCCTGAGTAAAGAAGGCCAGCAGGTCGTCGTCAAGGATGGCTATCTGCCGCTGCCGGCCAAAGTCGTCAATAAAACACGAGCGCTCATCCAGTAATGCAGACAAAACACGCCCATGACAAACAGCCGGGCAAGCGCATGCGCATGCTCGTCGATACCCTGGCGCGGCGCGTCATAACGTTCAGCGGCATGCTGGCTATCATCAGCATAGCCGGCCTGTTGCTCTCTTTTGTTCTCGAAGTCTGGCCGTTGTGGAAAAACCCACGTGTCGAAATAACCGAACGCTGGCATCCGGGCGAATTGCTGTCATCGCCGGACAACCACATCATCGCGGCGGTCACCGAGGAGTACCGGCAGGTCATGTTCCTGCTCAGCCGCAATGGGCAGGCGTTCTTTGTGCAAACAGACACGCCGGACCATACCGTGCTCGCATCCTCTGCATTCCCTCTTCAGGAAGAAGAATACTTCACCGGCGTTGAGTTTTCCATCGATGGGCACACGGCCCTGGCCATGAGCAACACAGGCAGGATTTTTCCCGCTGTTCTCGACTACAACCCGTGGTTTGACGGAGATCAGCGGGTTTTCTCCCCAAAACTGAATCTCTTCGACCCGATCGAACTGTTTGAGACCGAGGCCACTCTGCAGGCTGTGGCCTTTTCCGGCTCACCGGAGGAGGAAAATTTCGTCATCGCTGCACTGACCGCTGAGAACAGCGTGCATGTGTGGAAACGAAGTGTCGAATCATCTCTCTTCGGGGATGACGAAATTACGGAAACCCGGATCGTCGTGCCGCCGACTGCTGCCGTTGCAACAGCACTGAGCATCGAGGGCCCGGCACAGGCGCTGTACGTGGGAACGCGGGACGGCTCGATCAGCAAATTTTCCCTTGATGTCGAGGATGAAGCTGTTTTGCTGCAAAAATTCCAGGCCGCCGAAACACCGATCACCCTGCTGGGCTTTCTCATCGGCGAGCGTTCGCTGGTCGTCGGTGATGCAGCCGGCAATGTCAGCGTCTGGTTCGAGGCCTTTGATCCGGAGCAGGCCGGTGTCCGCACCATGCTGCGCGCGCACACCCTGGCCTCCCACAACACAAAAGTCATCCGCTACTCACCATCACAACGAGACAGGACGTTCTTCACTGTTTCAGCAGATGGTGACCTGATCATGCACTTCTCGACCAATGAGCGCACCCTGTACCGGCGCAAGCTGGAGCAGGGCAGTCCGCTCTTCATGCGCTTCACCCCCAAAGGCAACGGCGCCCTCCTGCTCTTTCCTGACGGTGAGCTGGTCGAGCTTGCGATCGACAACCCGCATCCGGAAGCGAGCTTTAAGGCATATTTTGGCAAAATCTGGTATGAAGGCTATTCGCGGCCTGAGTATGTCTGGCAGTCCAGCGGTGGCAGCGATGAATTTGAGCCAAAACTGGGGCTGGTTCCCCTGATCTTCGGTACCTTCAAGGGCACGGTGTATGCGCTGCTCTTCGCTTTGCCGGTGGCCATTTTCGCCGCCCTGTATGTCTCGCAGTTCATGCATCCACGGTTGCGCGGAATCATCAAGCCGACGATAGAGCTGATGGCAGCGCTGCCGAGCGTAATCATCGGCTTTATCGGCGGGCTGTGGCTTGCTCCCCGTATCCAGCCGGTTATCCCCGCCCTGCTGCTGATGCTTGTGCTCGTTCCTGTTTCCGCTGTGCTTCTGGGCTGGCTGCTCCGCATCGTGCCGCTCCCTGCCTTCGTGAAGCAGCGCAGCGGAGGCATGGAGTTCATCATCATGACCCCTGTTATTCTGGCCATCGCGTGGTTCAGTTTTTCCCTCAACGATGGCCTGCAAAGCTGGCTCTTCGCCGGCAACTTCCAGCAGTGGCTGGTTGAAACCGCGAACGTGACCTATGATCAGCGCAATGCCTTTGTCGTCGGCCTGGTCATGGGCTTTGCCGTCATCCCGATCATCTTCACCATCTCCGAAGATGCCCTGTCCAACGTACCTGCTACGCTCACTGCCGGCTCGCTGGCTCTGGGCGCTACGCAGTGGCAGACAGCGTGGAAGATCGTTCTGCCCACCGCCAGCCCGGGTATTTTTTCCGCCGCCATGATCGGACTCGGCAGGGCGGTCGGTGAAACCATGATCGTGCTCATGGCGACGGGGAACACGCCGGTCATGGACTGGAACATATTCAATGGCTTTCGCACCCTCTCAGCCAATATCGCGGTAGAAATCCCCGAGGCGCCGGAAGGCGGCACCCTGTTCAGAACACTCTTTCTCGCAGCACTCCTGCTTTTTCTCATAACCTTTGTGGTGAATACCGCTGCTGACATCATCCGAACTCGTATGCATAAAAAATATCAAAGCTCATGAAAAAAACGTTTTTCACAAGTGGCACACCCTTTATCTGGCTCACCGGCCTGGCTGCAGCACTCGGACTGCTGATGATCGTCGGCCTTCTGCTGCTGATTCTGGTCAACGGCCTCGGCATCTTCTGGCCGCAGAATCTGCAACAGTTTACCCTGAAGGACGGCAGTGTGGTTTTGGGTGAAGTCTGGGAAAAGGAAACCCACGATAACTACGATACAGGCCGGGAAGAAACACGGTACCGTATCAAAACCGCCAATCGTGATTTTTATGGGCTGGATTTCCGCTGGCTGAAGGAAGATGACATCAGCGAAAGGCAGATGCCGCCCACTGCCTGGGTTCTGGAACGGCAGGCCTGGGGCCAATTTTTCGGCTTCATCATCCGGTTGAGCAACAATGGTGTCGCGCTTGCTTCCGATGAGCTCAATGTCGCCGCCCAATTGCCCGAGTGGCATGAAAAAATGCTGGCTGCTGCAGATGAAATACACCAACTCGAAAAAGGCAGCATCGGCAGCATCAGCATGCAGATCGAAAACATGCGCCTGGAAAAACGCAAGGTCATTCTCCGCCGGGATACCACGACCGCGAGCGGTCGAGCTGCCCTGCGACGGGTAGATGAAGAACTGGCCTCCTTGGAACGACAATACCAGGAGCTCGAAAAAGAGCTGATGCAACGGATCACAGACAGCCGGGCCATTACCATCACGCTGCGCACGATCGACGGACAGGAAAAGGAGCTGCCGTTGATCGACGTCGTGCGCATGTGGCAGCCGAACCGTATGTCTGCGCCGGAAAAGGCAGGATTATATGCCGCGCGGGTGTGGGAGTTTCTCTCCGGCGAACCCCGTGAAGCGAACATGGAAGGCGGTGTTTTCCCCGCCATTTTCGGCACTGTCCTCATGGTCATCCTGATGAGCATCGCTGCTGTACCTATCGGCGTACTCACTGCCGTGTACCTGCGCGAATATGCAAAACAGGGTCCGGTTGTTCGGGCGGTGCGTATTGCGGTCAACAACATGGCTGGTGTCCCGTCCATCGTTTACGGGATTTTCGGGCTGGGCTTTTTCGTGTACACAGTGGGCGGCACAATCGACCAGCTCTTCTATTCCGAAGCTCTGCCAAGCCCGACATTCGGCACCGGCGGCATTCTCTGGGCTTCCCTGACCCTTGCGCTGCTGACGCTGCCCGTTGTCGTCGTTGCAACAGAAGAAGGCCTGGCTGCCGTACCGCGCAGCATCCGCGACGGCTCCCTGGCCCTGGGCGCAACCAAGTTCGAAACCCTGTGGCGCATTATTCTGCCATCGACCTCGCCGGCGATTCTCACAGGAACAATCCTGGCAATCGCCCGGGCTGCAGGCGAGGTGGCACCGCTGATGGTTACCGGTGTCGTCAAACTGGCGCCTTCGTTGCCCCTGGACTCCACGTTCCCGTATCTGCACCTGGAGCGTAAATTCATGCACCTGGGCTTCCATATTTACGATGTCGGCTTTCAATCGCCGAATGTCGAAGCTGCGCTGCCGATCGTGTATGCAACAACCCTATTGCTGGTCCTGATCATTCTGACACTGAACCTGACAGCAATATTACTGCGCAATCGGTTATATGCCCGTTTTTCGGTAACAAAAATTTGACCCCATGAGCAGCCATGCAGCCTGTGCGGCCAGACCGTTGCCGAAATGATATGGCGCATTCAGCAAAGCAGCACTTGTTGTAAAATTCTTCGGTTTTCCGGCGTTCTCAGAACACAGTACAAATTTTTTTGGATAAATCGTGACAGACTGACAGACTGTTCTGCGTCTGGAAAAAATAACAGATTACGACATAACAGGAAATACCATGACTTTTTCGATCGCTACTGAAATGCCGCCAGAGCACAACTCGGTGGCCTCCGCCCATCCTGAAAAGGCTGAGGCAATCATCAGCATCAAAGAGCTGGACTTTTACTACGGCGATAAAATCGCCCTTGAGTCGATCACCCTCGACATTTTGAAAAATAAAATTACCGCCTTCATCGGGCCCTCAGGCTGCGGAAAATCTACCTTGCTGCGGTGCATCAATCGCTTGAACGATCTGATCGACATCGCCCGTGTGGATGGCGAAATCACTTTTGAAGGACGCAATATCTACGACCCATCGGTAGATATCATCGATCTGCGCCGCCGCATCGGTATGGTTTTCCAGAAATCCAATCCCTTCCCGAAGTCGATCTATGAAAATGTTGCCTACGGCCTGCGCATCGCCGGTGTGAAGGATAAAACCACCCTGGACGACGTTGTGGAAAAAAGCCTGCGCAGCGCAGCACTTTGGGATGAAGTCAAAGACCGGCTCAATGAGAGCGCTCTCGGACTTTCCGGCGGGCAGCAGCAACGCCTGTGCATCGCCCGCGCCATTGCCGTGGAACCGCATGTCATTCTCATGGATGAACCCTGCTCTGCCCTCGACCCGATCGCTACCGCACGTATCGAGGAATTGATGTTGGAATTGAAAAAAAAATATACGATCATTATCGTAACCCATAGCATGCAACAGGCCGCCCGCGTATCCGACTATACCGCTTTCCTCTGGCTCGGCAAGGTGATCGAATACGACGTCACCCGAAAAATTTTCACCACACCTGCGGAAAAACTCACGGAAGACTACATAACCGGCAGATTTGGTTAATATCACACCCTGCCGGCAAGTCCGAATATACCCAGAGCAAAAACAGGAAAAAACATGTACCGCTCGTTTGAAGAAAAAATCAATGACTTGAAAAACGAACTGCTGAAAATGGCTTCAGCGGTTGAGCTGTCGCTGCACAATGCCATCGATGCGCTGAAAAAACGCGATGACGAGCTGGCCAGAAAGGTCATCGAAGAAGATGCCCTGATCGATGAGTTCGAGACACGCATCGACAATGCCTGTATCGAATTGCTGGCACTGCAGACGCCCGTAGCCAGTGATCTGCGCCTGATCACCTCTGCGATGAAAATCAACAACGACCTCGAGCGCATGGCGGATCACGCCGTCAACATCGCGCAGAAAACCCTGGAATTGAACCGGGAAAAACCGCTCAAACCGCTCATCGATATTCCGCGCATGGCAGAGCTGGCACAGGCAATGGTTAAAAATGCCATCGATGCTTTCCTGCATCGTGATTCCGAATTGGCTCTCAGCGTTTGCAAAAGCGATGATGACGTCGATGACCTGAACACGCAGATAATCCGCGAGCTGATGACCTACATTGCCGGCGATCCGACTGCCGTCAGCCGCGCCCTGGGTCTGATCATGATTTCCAAAAACATCGAACGCATCGCTGATCTTGCGACCAATATCGCCGAGGAGGTCGTTTTCATCGTCGAAGGCAGAACCATAAAACACCTGCTGGGCAAAAAAGCGGACAAGACGCGAGCACGGAGTGAGTGAGTCTGTTGAGCAGTCGCCTCAAAAACACGTAAAACGATCCCCCTGCCGGACTGTGTCCGAACCACGGGTGAGAGTCGGCAGTGCAGCCAGGCCGAAGCATGGCGCCGGAATTTCCCCGGATTGACCATCTGCTTCCGGAAGATTACGGCAATCATCTCCATGCTGT
>DRLW01000069.1 GCA_011375275.1 Bacteroidota bacterium | reverse complement strand
AGGATGGGCCTTGCCGGCAAAGATGATTTGTACCGGCCTGTCAGGGTGGTTGATGATCCGGTCGAGACGGTCGATATCGTGGAACAACAGCGTCGCGCGTTTGTAGGTGGCAAATCGCCGTGCAAAGCCTATGGTCAGAACGTCAGGGCTGAGCCAGTTAGCGACCTCCTGGACAGCCTGTTCATCTGCACCGTGGCGCTGCAACTGCTTCTGCAGCCGCGCGCGCACGAACTCGATAACCCGGCGTTTCAGCGCGTCGTTCACCGGAGCGATAGCCTCGTCGGGCAGGTCGAGCACGCGCTGCCAGTACTCACGCGAGGCGAGCTGCTCACGCCAGTCACTGCCGAGTTTTTCATCGAAGAGTCTGGCGTATTCCTGCGAAATCCATGTGTGCGTGTGAATGCCGTTGGTGATGCTGGTGATCGGGTTTTGTGCGTGCGGAACATCCTGCCAGACATGCGCCCACATTTTGCGCGAGACCTCACCGTGCAGTTTGCTGACGCCGTTGCTTTTGCTGGCCAGGCGCAGGGACAGCACGGTCATGCTGAAATAGGTGTTGCCATACTCATCGTGCTGAAGGCCGAGGGAGATCAGCTCGTGCAGGTCGATGCCGAGTTTGCGGCAGAAGGCACGAAAATAGGCATCGATGCGGGGCAGGGAAAAGGCCTCGTTACCGGCTGGAACAGGCGTGTGTGTGGTAAAAACCGTATTGATTTTGACGATCTCACAGGCTTTCCGGAATGTCAGCTTCGGGTCGGCGGACATCAGCTCGCGAATGCGTTCGAACAGGGAAAAAGCGACATGGCCTTCGTTCATGTGCCAGACCGCCGGGTCCACGCCCAGGGCGCGCAGCGCTGCCACGCCACCCATGCCGAGAACGATTTCCTGCATGATACGCATGTCGCGGTCTCCGCCATAAAGCTGCGAGGTGATGCCTTTGTCTGCCTCGCTGTTTTCCGGGATATCGGTATCGAGCAGGATCAGCCTGGAGCGCCCGACCTCGACCAGCCAGAGCTGGGCACTCACCGAACGCCCCGGCAGAGGAACGGCGATGTGCATTTGATAACCGCTGTCATCGAGGATGCGTTGAATCGGCAGCCTGTCAAAATTAAGCTCCGGATATTCGGAAATCTGGTTGCCCTCGGCATCGATTTCCTGGGTGAAATAGCCATTTTTATATAACAGACCGACGCCGATAAACGGAATGCCGAGGTCGCTGGCAGACTTGGTGTGGTCACCAGCCAACACCCCCAGCCCGCCGGAATAGATCGGCAGGCAGGTATGAATGCCGAACTCGGCACAGAGATAGACGACCGGGCGTTCGGCATAGGCCGGCCAGGTTTTCTGCAGCCAGGTCTCGCGTTCGAGCTCGCTGCGTAACAGACCCTGCGCTTTCTGCAACCTTTCGAGAAACCCCTGATCCGCAGCCAGTGCGGCGAAACGTTCGGATGGCGTATCCAGCAGAAGTGCGACCGGATTTTTGTGCTCACGCCAATGTTCCGGATCGATTTCTGAAAAAAGCGACTGGATTTCGTGCTGCCAGACCCAGTACAGATTATAAGCCAGTTCGCTCAGGGCACTGAGTTCTTCCGGCAGGGCGATGGGATATTTTTTGGTCTCCGGATGTATCATCTATCTCCTCGCAGTAACGATAGTGGTTTCAGCTCGTTTTGGTTGGCACCTGGTTTTGTGCCGGATGTGCAGCATATCATGCCGCGCGGATGTGAGGGGTGTATCACGTTCCCATTCTCTCTGATTGCGGTGGTTTGTCGCGGCTCTATCGGGATAAAAGGCGAAGTTAGGATATTTTGAAAAAAAAGCAAGGAAAACCGTGGAAGCGGTTTCATTGCCTGCAGGGGGTGGTGTTTCTCTGTGCCGGCAGCGGGTTACAGCAGCAGGAGCCCGGCTATGATGCCGGCCCAGAGTATGCCGAGGATGAGCAGGCGGACGTCTTCCTCTCCGGCACGCAGCCAGACTATGGCTGAAAAGAACAGGCCTACACTCAACCGGGCTGCCGGGGTTTCCGTGCCCAGGAAGTGAAACGCGGTGAGCAGCAATGTGATGAGCGAGATGAGGAACAGCAGGTTTTTCAGTTTCGGAGTCAGAAATATTTTGCGCATGTCACCTCACTTATAACCGAGATTTTTCAGCATGCCGCTCTTGTCGCGCCATTTGGGGCGCACGACCACGAACAGATCGAGGAAAACCGGCCGGTCGAGAAAAGCCTCGATGTCCTGCCGTGCCGCGGCGCCGACTTTTTTCAGCGCTGCCCCCTTTTTGCCGATCAGAATGCCTTTTTGCGATTTGCGCTCGACCAGAATCGTGGCGCGGATGTAGTCTTTCCGGCCGGGCCGTTCATGAAACTCTTCGATCTGCACCGTGGTCGAATAGGGGATTTCATCGCTGTAGTGCATGAAGATTTTTTCGCGGATGATCTCCGAGACGAAAAAACGCTCCGGCTCAGTGGCAAGCTGGTCGGGAGGATACAGAGGAGGGGACAAGGGCAGCAGCGCACGCAGACCGTCGAGTAGTGAATCCACCCCCTCGTTTTTCAGCGCAGAAATCGGGATGATATCGCGCACGCCGGGGAGGTCTTTCAGGATGTTTATCTGCTCGAGAATGAGATTTTTTTCCACGATATCGCTTTTGTTGATGGCAACGATGATCGGGCGCTGATGGGAAACCATCTGTTCGAGGATGTCGCGATCCTGCTTCTGGACTGAGTCACCGGCTTCGATCAGCATCAGCAGCACGTCGGCGTCCGCCATGGCCGAGCGGGCGGCGCGCACGAGATATTCCTGCAGTTTGTAGCGCGGTGTGATCAGCCCGGGCGTGTCGTGAAAGATGATCTGCGCTGTTTCGTCGCTGAAAATTCCGGCGATGCGGTGGCGGGTGGTCTGTGGTTTGGGCGTAACGATGGAAAGCTTGAAGTGCAGAATTTGATTCAGCAGCGTCGATTTGCCGACATTCGGCCGGCCGACGATGGCCACGTATCCGCAGCGATAGTTTTTTGCGTCGATTTCGTTCATTTGCGCCTGATACAGCGGAAACCGATGACGGGCGAACGGCTGGTGACCGCGACCGTATCGGCTTGTTCTATGCCTGAAAAAATGAGTTTGCCATCTTTGAAAGTAAACCCCCCTTTAACGATGGCAGCCAGTTGGCCATCGGGCAGGCGCAGCGTGTCTGCTGTCCATTCCCAGGCATTGCCGGCCATATCCATCACTCCGAGAGGCGTCTGGTCACGCCAGTATTTCCCCACCCTGAAAACCTGATTGCCCGGCGGCTCCGCTTCGATAGGCACCCGCTCGATGGCATCCCACGGCAGCAAGCCGTTCTTTTTCGTTGCGGTTGCCGCCCGTGTCCATTCCGCAACAGTCGGCAGTGCCTTGCCTGCCCATTCGGCATAAGCCATGGCCTCGACCCACGTAATGCCGGTCACGGGATAGTCGATCTGTTCGGGCGGGAAGGTGTGTGTGTTGTCAAACCGCCAGTACTGGCCGTTGGTCACTTCGTATTTGTCGATCTTGAACTCGGGAATATAGTAGCCACCCTGTTGTTGCGAGGGAATCGTTCGCATCATCTCGATATCCGACACCGGGATGAGACCGTTGCGATATTCATGTATGCTCCAGCTCAGCCCGGCGAGAATGGTCAGCACAACGGTATAAAAAAGGGATGGCTTCATGATTTTTGCTCCGGTTCTCCGGATGGTCATATTTTCTGCGGCGCTGGGCAGAGATCAATATGCCTTGGCAACGAGCACGCGGTGCGGCGATGGTTTGCCGGTGATCATGCATTTCCCCGGTTCAGGCTCCGGAGCCAGGGGGATCAGACGGATCGTCGCCTTGGTCTCTGCCTGCAGACGCTGCTCGGTTTCTGTTGTTCCGTCCCAATGTACCCAGTAAAAACCACTTTCATTCTCCAGGCGTTCCTTGAATTCATCGTAAGTATCGACGGTATGTGTGTTTTTCTCACGAAAATCAAGCGCGTTATCATAGAGGTTCTTTTGAATCGCGTCGAGGGTCGCGCTGATTTTGGCAGTGAGGTTTTCCTGGGACAGGATTTCTTTTTCTCCCGTATCTCGTCTGACCATGACGACGACATTGTTGGCGAGGTCTTTTGGCCCCATTTCCAGCCGGATCGGCACGCCCGCTTTTTCCCATTCATTGAATTTCCAGCCCGGCCGGTAGTTATCACGGTCGTCGATCTTGTAGCTGAACTTGCCCTTCCAGTCTGCTGCAAGCTGGTTTGCCCGTTCGAGAATCTGCGCGCGCTCATCATCACCTCGCCAGATAGGCACCAGCACGGTCTGCAGCGGCGCCAGTTTAGGCGGCACCACAAGGCCGTTGTCATCGCTGTGGGTCATGATCAATGCGCCGATCAGCCGCGTTGAAACACCCCAGCTCGTCGCCCAGACGTGCTCGCGAACACCGGCCTCTGTCTGGTAGGTGACGTCAAAGGCTTTGGCAAAGTTTTGCCCGAGATTGTGCGAGGTTCCGGCCTGCAGTGCTTTGCCGTCCTGCATCATCGCTTCGATGCAGTATGTCCGCTCTGCGCCTGCGAATTTTTCGTTTTCAGTCTTGATCCCGGGGATGACCGGCATGGCCATGTACTCTTCAGCAAAAGTGCGATAGACTTCGAGCATCTGGCGGGTCTCTGCCTCGGCCTCTTCAGCCGTTGCATGGGCGGTGTGGCCTTCCTGCCAGAGAAACTCCGTGGTGCGCAGAAAGAGCCGGGTACGCATTTCCCAGCGCACGACATTAGCCCACTGGTTGATCAGAATGGGCAGATCGCGGTGTGACTGGATCCAGTTTTTGTACATCGACCAGATGATCGTTTCCGAGGTCGGGCGCACATACAGGGGCTCGTCCAGCTTCTTGCCGCCGCCGTGGGTGACGATAGCACACTCCGGGGCAAAACCTTCCACGTGCTCGGCCTCTTTTTTCATGAAGCTTTCCGGGATAAAACACGGAAAGTACGCATTGACGTGGCCGGTTTCTTTGAACATTTTATCGAGGCCTGCCTGCATTTTTTCCCAGATCGCATAGCCGGTGGGGCGGATAACCATGCAGCCGCGCACCGGCGAATAGTCTGCCATTTTCGCTGCTGCGATGACATCGGTGTACCAGCGGGAATAATCTTCAGATCGTTTGGTGATTCCTTTTGCCATGTCAATCCTGCTTGTTTGTCCTGGTGTCTGAATAGCCTGAAAATTTGGTGAATTTGCAGAACAGGGCGAAACGCGTTTCATTCAGAAGTTACAGGAAGATGCCCGTCATGATCCTGATAGATGCGCAGGCTGAGGGAATAGTTCCGCGCGCTCCCGTGAGCAAAGTTTTCGGTTATCCCGCCTGCCCTTGTGCAGAATTCTGATGGGTGAATCGAGCGGAACAGGCGCGGGTGTGCGGTCTCCGGCTCCTGCAACCGGATAGGCCCTGTCTGGTTTTTGTGTTGAAATCAGGCTGATGAAATGCTGCTGCTGTATTCCCCTGCTGTGCGCTGCTCCGGGCCTCAGTCCCCGGAAAGAAAAAAGCTCCAGTAAATCACGACTGGAGCCCATCCTGAAGCCGGAAATGAGCCGGCTAATATACGGATATTGCCCTCGTTTGTCAAGGCGATTCTCGACGGCAAAAACCGTGTCCGGCCCGGTCAACCGCATGGTGGCAGCGACGCGACATCGCCGTGGCGTTCCGGGTACGCAGTGCCGGGATTTCATTTTTCCGGGCACGTGCCTGAGATTCCGGTCTTCCCCTGCGGGGAAAGCGGAATGACGGTTCTGGTGCAGGCATGTGCTGTTGTCACGCGGTCTGGTTGAAAAAATGCAACCGTGCTGAGTTAAGTGGATACCCAGTGTACGCAGGACGTTGTTGCTGGCCGGAGATTTCCCCCTCTGGCCCGGACATTCTTTCCGCCTCAGCCCGGCAGGTAACCAGGGCTTCTGCTCTCAGCAGAGGGCGGCCCGGTGCCCGAAAATATCGCTGTGTCTGCCCCGGTTATGCAACCTTTCCGGAGCAAAGAGCGCACGATTGAAAACAACTGAATAAAAAAGCTTTTTATCTCCTTTGCAAAAAGACATCATTGCCGGTAATAGCTATGGCCGTCAGGTGGAATATTCCATGAGGGTTTTTATCGCAGATGAACGGTAAGTTCGGTGCTGCAGTTCAGGCAGGTTTACAATACCAGCAGCTCTGCTCCCCGGAACCGTAATGTTTCTGTATTGAACGTGGGTTGACATATTAACGCGAAGTCACTACTGCTGATGGCTGCAGGATGCTGTAATCAGCAGCTCCTCGTGCCTCCCGGACGAAATAAGTCCGGACCCACCGGAATCCGTGTTTCCATAACTTGAAAAAACATCCTGGTTGTGCCATAGCTTGTCGCTGGCCGCACGCAAAAGTCGGGATGCCTGTACATTATTTTCGACGTGGTGATTCCAGGTTTTCAGTCAGGCAGTCGCTTCGCCCGGTAACGACACAGTGCCGTCTTTCCGCTTCTTCGGCCCCCGGGAAGTTGCGATCCAAAAGTCAGGTTTGACGGTAGTTTCATCATGTCGAGCAAAGACTTTTCTGGTTATCCACTTAATTCAACTAACATCCGGGTACCCAGTTTACTCGGCAAACCGGGCCTGGCCCAGGTTCCGGCATCAGCATGCCGGCCAGGCGAAGCGAAGTGCCGGGATCGCGTCTTTTCACGTACGT
>DRLW01000068.1 GCA_011375275.1 Bacteroidota bacterium | reverse complement strand
TTTGATTTGTGAATTTTTCAGATTACCTGCCGAGGATTTTCAAACGCAGGGGGACTGCTGAAGCCTGCATTGCCGGAACCGATCTCCCCTGAATGACCATACTTCTGCCGCCGGAAAAATGTCCATGGCCTGTGTACGCCTCGCTGAGGGCGTGCATGTGGCCTTGAACCCTGTTCAGAAAGGAGAAGCATGATGGCACATCGAACTGGTACCAGCCTGCTGGTGATGGCAATGGCCTTGCTAACCGCAACCCAGGCTTTTGCACAGGCCCGGGCGGCCAACACAGCGGCGAATATGCCCACCAACGCCAACGTGGCCTATACCGGCCCGACGGTCAATTTTTCCCTCGGCAACCCCGCTGCAGTCCCGCAGAGCCTTTTCTCCAGCGAAAAAAAGTACTCCCTGTTGCTCGATCTTCAGCCCTGGGCGACGAGCAGATTATTGCGGACCATGCCTGATTTGACCCTGTACTACCGGCTGAGCTCCAACCTCATATTTAATCTCGCGACAACGCAAAATAGTATGCCGGAAATTTTATTGGCAGATTTTACGCCTGCGGATGGTGGGACTGGCGGCAGTATTTCATGGACAGGCCAGCAAAGCTGGGCCATGGGTCTGACGTATCGTTACTCCCCGTCTCTGAGGCTGGGGATTGCCGTGCGCACTCTGGATTTCACGACTCGTGCACGTGAGACCACGCCGGGTTTGTACACGAGCTACCCTCCAGGGATAAATCAGTCTTATTACGGCATCGATTTGGGAGCGCACTATCGGATGAAAAATCTGGCCCTTGGCGTGGTGCTGCAGGAATATGTTAAAATGGATGGCCAGGAATATGTGGACGGTGCTGCGTATTTCGGGCTGAGCGATGGCCTGAAAACAGCACCGAATGTCCGCCTCGCACCTCGCCGCAATGCGAAGTTTGGGCTGGCGTGGGATGTTCTGCCGAAAACGAAAAGCCAACTGCTGGCAGATGTCAATACACTGGGTGAGTATGCGTTGGGCATGCGCCAGGGGATTTTTTCAAACACGACATTCATGGCCGGCTGGGCTCGAAAGCTGCATCCCTTGTATGAAAATTTAAAAAATGATATTCTCAGCGCCGGTCTGGAGTTCAAATTCGGCGATGTCGTGCTCTCCGGGTCTGTGGCGCATTTTTTGAGGCCGGATAAGTGGGGAAGCTCCGCCCCGTACTTCAGCACCCTTTCCAACAGCAACGGCGAATACAAGTTTTCTTTGTTTGATCAAACCGTTTTCCGGTTGAATCTTGGCCTCTCGCGGTGAGCTGAAATACCATCTGTCAGCGGGATTGATCTGTCCTCATCCCTGTTCACAATGATAATCATGAAAACAGGCTACCATTTCGCAGCCGGACTGAGAGCGGTCCGGCTGCGTCGTTTTCAGGCATTCATGTCGCTATTCTTCCGAGCGTTTGATAAAGAAAATCCGCCGGGCCTGCTCGCCGGATTCATCGACGAGCACCAGTTCGTGCCGGCCCTCATCGAGCGCAACGGCGCGGATGTGTTCTTGCGTGGTGCTGCCGAGATAGCGATTGTCGAGGTACCAGAACACGCGCCGGCCGGGCTGGCGGTGCGCTGCCCGCAGAGTCAGTTTTTGCAGAGTGCCGGTAACTTCGCGCGGCAGCCAGATTTTGCTCCCCGGCCCGGGGTAGGTGATCTGCAGCGGTGAGCCACCCTGTTTCGCCGGGCAGCTCGCGCGATGCGGTGGCACAGCCGGCGGCGCAGAGCCGGATAAGCGCAGATAGTTCAGCACCTGCGGCGGCAGCACGAAAAAGGGCCTGGCTTCGTACTCTCCCGCCTTCCAGCACAGCGAGCACACCTGCTCGCCGCTGTTTTTATCGACAAAAAGAGTTTTGTGAAACGGGCACAGCGGCAGCGGGCGCGCCCATGCCGGAGCGCTGCCCGGCACCGGATCCGGACAGGCCGGCCCGGCCGGATAGCCGCTGTCCGGGCACAGATCGACCGGCACCAGCTCGCGTTCCGGCCGGGGAAACCACTCTGCCCCGGCAGCATGCGGCAGGCTGTTGAACAGCTCGAACAGCAGCGGGCCGGCCCCGGTGGCACCGCCGAGATTGGCATTGCCGCTGCCGCTGAAATTTCCCACCCAGACAGCAACCGTCCATTCCGGGCTGACGCCCACGGCCCAGGCATCCCGGTGGCCGTAACTGGTGCCGGTTTTCCACGCCAGAGGCCGGGCATTGTCAAAACGAAACCAGAACTGTTCCGGTCCCGGCCGCACCACCTTGCGCAAAACGTTCAGTGTTAACCAGCTCGCTCCCGGACTGATGAGCTGCCTGCCATCGGCGTGTTGTGTGCTATCCTCTGCGAGAACATGCAGCGGTGCAAAACGGCCGCCCAACCCCAGGCCGCGATAGAGCACAGCCAGGTCGTACAACCGTACCTCCGCACCTCCGAGAATCAGCGACAAGCCGTAATCATCTGCCTCGCGCTGCAGCGTCTGTATGCCGGCCTGGCGCAGAAAGTGAGCGAACGGCACCACGCCGTACTCATGCAGCAGCCGCACCGCGGGAATGTTGAGGGAGTGGATCAGCGCATCATCCGCGCGCACCAGCCCGCGGAATTTTTCGTCGGCATTGCTGGGCATGAACGTGCCAAAAGCCGAAGGAATGTCGAAAAGCCGGGTTTGGGGCAGGAGCAGGCCGTTATCCATGGCCAGGGCGTAGAGATGCGGCTTGAGGATCGAGCCGGAGGAGCGCGGCGCGAGCACGCCGTCCACCTGGCCGTGGCGCGCGCGATCGAAGAAATCCTGCGAACCGACCCACGCGCGTATGCGGCCGCTGCGTGTTTCCACGATCAGCGCTGCGCTGTTGTGGATGCCGAGGTTGCGCAGCCGTTCGCTGTACTGGCGCACCAGCAGTTCAGCATGCTGTTGGATGTCGCGTTTCAGTGTCGTGCGTATGCTGCCGCTGCCGTGACGCTGGTGCAGCATACGGCTGAGATGCGGTGCCAGCACGGGAAAGGCGAGCACGCGCGTGGGCACGGGTTCGAGCAGAGCCAGGTGATACGTGGAAGAATCGATAGCTCCGGTCTGCAGCAGGCGGTGCAGCAGACGGTCGCGCTTCCGGCG
>DRLW01000067.1 GCA_011375275.1 Bacteroidota bacterium | reverse complement strand
GCGGCCAAACTCAACGCAGAAGCAATTGCTCTCCTGGCTAAAAAATTGAAAAGTGAATCAGGAGAACGTATCCAGAAACACGCTGCGCTGTTGACTCGGGATATGGAAAAATTCCGTTCAGAACTCGAAAAGCTGTCTGCTCTGGTCAAGGGTAAATGACCTGCTGCGGCTGCTTACATGTAGCTATGTATGTGTGCCTTTTCGGGAAGCATCACATAACCAGACTGCTTGCGATAAAATAGAATGTTCAGTTGTCCTGCTTTTCTTGCGTGCGGCGCATGCGTGATCACTTCAGAGCAGGATGAACAGGGATCGGGAAAAATTTCACCTTATGGAGACAGGTATGACACGTGCAGCCACCGGGCGTCCCAGTTTGTTGATCGTCGATGATGATGAGTCTGTGTTGATCGCCCTGGAAACGATTTTGGCGGAACACGGGGATTTTTACATCAAGTCTGTTGAAAAAGGAGAGACAGCCCTGGCACTGCTCGCACAGAACCGCTGGGATGTCGCCCTCGTGGACCTGAAGCTGCAGGATATCGATGGCCTGGAGGTGCTCAAACGCGCCCGGGCCCGTGAGATCAATACTGAGATTATCATGATCACCGGGCACGGCAGCATCGATACCGCCAAAAATGCCATCCGTCTCGGGGCCTATGATTATTTGCAGAAGCCGGTGGATAGCGAGGAAATCTTGCAGGTCGTGCATCGTGCGCTTGAAAAGCACCGCCTGCTTCTGGAAAACCGCTCTCTGCAGGAGCAGATCAATACGCTGACCCGCTATCAGGACCTCATCGGAAAATCTCCGGTCATGCAGGAGTTGTACCGCACGATCGAGGCGGTTTCCGGCAGCGCTGCCTCGGTTTTGATTCTCGGCGAAAGCGGGACCGGCAAGGAGCTCGTCGCCCATGCCATTCATAAACACAGCCCGCGCTCGGAAGGGGCTTTCATCGCGGTCAACTGCGCAGCTCTGCCGGTAAACATTCTCGAAAGCGAACTGTTCGGGCATGAGAAGGGTGCTTTTACCGGTGCCATCCGCGAAAAGCAGGGCTTTTTTGAGCAGGCCGACGGCGGAACGATTTTTCTCGATGAGGTCACTGAGATGCCGTTTGAACTGCAGGCCAAGCTGCTGCGTGTTCTCGAAACCCGCCGGTTTCGCCGTGTCGGCGGCCAGCGGGAGCTGCAGGTCGATGTGCGCATTCTCGCAGCGACCAATCGCACACCGCAGCAGGCGCTTATCGAAAAAAAGCTGCGCGAAGATTTGTACTACCGCCTGGCTGTGGTCGAAGTCGATCTGCCTGCCCTGCGCGACCGGGCCGAGGACATCCCGCTGCTGGCGATGGAGTTTCTCAAGCGTTTTGCCGCAGCTACAGGAAAGATGATCGAGGGTTTTGCTCCGGAAACTATGGAAATACTGCTCAACCACGACTGGCCCGGGAACGTTCGCGAACTGCGCAATGCGATCGAGCGAGCGGTCATCCTCAACAAAAACGCCCTGATACAGGTCAGCGATCTGCCGCCGCGTATGCGCCAGGGACATGTCGCGGTCGCTGAGCAGCAACCCCAGGGAAACGACAATCGCGGATACCTCACCATACGCGTCGGCACAACAGTAGCTGAAGCAGAACGCATGTTGATCCTGCGTACGCTGGAGATGTGCAATAACAACAAAACCCACGCTGCACGGGTTCTCGGTATCAGCCTGAAAACCCTGCATAACAAACTGGCCCGATACAGCGATTATGGCAAGTAGCGGCTCTGTGACCGCGCTTCGCGACCTTTTGTTCCACCCGGACCAGAACCAGTCTATTCTCGCCAGCCAAGGCCCTCTCTTCACAATCTCTCGGTGATTTTCCCCCAGGCCCTGCCCGGATTCTCGAGTTGCTTCTTTGGAATTTTTTTAGTATAGTTTGCAATTCTTTTTCAGGGGGCAGGGCAGTGGCAGATTGTTGCTTATGAAATCCCTCAAGATTGAAGGCAAAAGATGAAAATAGATGGCTCATCTCTGACTCTGCAGCAGGCGGTGCAGGTCATTTATCAGCGCGAACATGTTGAAATAGACGAAGCGGTATTGCCGCAAATTCGTGCCTCTCGGCAGGTTATCTCCGACTGTCTCGCCCGGGGAAAGCCGGTTTATGGTATCAATACCGGATTCGGCAAGCTGGCAGATGTCCGCATCAGTGATGAGCATCTCGATGATCTGCAGCGCAATCTGGTGCTCAGCCATGCCTGCGGCGTCGGGCGGCCCCTTTTTCCTGAAGCGGTTCGCGCTGTGCTGCTCTGCAAGGCGAACACGCTGGCGAAAGGCCATTCCGGCGTGCGGGAGCAGGTTATCCGCAATCTTCTGTCCCTGCTGAATCATAATATCCTGCCGATCATTCCGGAACAGGGCTCTGTCGGTGCGTCCGGGGATCTGGCGCCGCTGGCGCATATGAGCCTGCTGCTGATTGGTGAGGGCGAGGCGCATACGGCCGAGGGGGTTGTTCCAGCCGTAAAGGCCCTGAGAATGGCCGGGATAGAACCGTTGAAACTGCAGGCAAAAGAAGGTTTGGCCCTGCTGAACGGAACGCATTTTATGACCGGGCTCGGTGTCATCAACTGGCATCTCGGCAGTCTGCTGGCAGAGACAGCGGACATCATCGGCGCGATGTCGGCCGAGGCGCTCTTATGCACACCGGTGGCTTTTGACGACCGAATCCACAAAGCGCGCGGATACCGCGGCCAGCGACTCTCTGCCGGGCGTCTGCGCAAGATGATGGCCGGCAGCCCGATCCGCGAGTCGCACCTCGGTTGTAATCGGGTGCAGGACCCGTATTCCGTTCGCTGTATGCCGCAGGTTCACGGCGCAGTATGCGATACGCTCGAACACATCGCCGGCATACTGAGTGTTGAAATCAATGCAGCGACCGATAATCCGCTGATTTTCATCGAGGAGAAAGAGATTTTATCCGGTGGCAATTTTCACGGCCATCCGGTCTCGACAGTGATGGATATGCTCGGCATCGTGGTCAGCCATCTCAGCGCCATGAGCGAGCGGCGTGTCGCCTTTATGATGGATTCTGCCATGAGTGAGTTGCCGCCTTTTCTGGTGCGTGACAGCGGCATCAACTCAGGCTTTATGATAGCCCAGGTGAGCGCTGCGGCTCTGGCCAGTGAAAACAAGGTGCTGGCACATCCCGCCAGTGTCGATTCGATCCCGACTTCAGCGAATAAGGAAGATTTTGTCACCATGGGCGCCTCGGCAGCCGTCAAAGGGAACCGTATCGTCATGAATGCGGCACATGTACTCGCTGTCGAGCTGATCTGTGCCTGCCAGGCGCTTGAGTTCCGGGCGCCACTGCAGCCGGGGCCGGCCTCCCGGCGGG
>DRLW01000066.1 GCA_011375275.1 Bacteroidota bacterium | reverse complement strand
TGCGCCGGCTTGTGATGGACGAAAACAACCCGCACCACGTTCGC
Source organism: Bacteroidota bacterium (assembly GCA_011375275.1). Classification (GTDB taxonomy): domain Bacteria; phylum Zhuqueibacterota; class Zhuqueibacteria; order Zhuqueibacterales; family Geothermadaptataceae; genus Geothermadaptatus. The sequence goes on along the minus strand of DRLW01000066.1, from coordinate 2,573 downwards.
CTGCTGGCCATGAAGCTGGTCGCCCGCGAAAACGACCCGGTAGCGCGCACGCAGAACCCGCACGGCGATGCCCTGCAATTGATACGCTGGCTCCTGCCGGACTTTCCCGCCTGAGCAGGTATGCGCCTCACGGCCTGGCTTTTAAGAAGCCCCCCAACGCGCATCCTTTTGCCAGATTCTGGAACTAATTCCTTGCATCTCGATGCAAAAATGCGGTTATTGTGACAGTGGTGCAACAGATGTTGCCCGCGACGGGCTGGTCTTACCTCGTTTACCCCCAAAAACACGAAAACATGTTAACGCAAAGCCGTGTCGGTGCACGCAGAAAAAATCGCAAGCGGCATCACAAGCTCATCGCCTGCCTGCTTGAGCATGTGACGCATCATTATGGGCGGGACCCTTTTCTCGTCGCCGCCGAGTCAGGTGTTTCGGTCACGATCGATTCCATCGATAATCCGCTTCAGGATGCCGGCTTTCCCTATTATAGCGCATATCGCCCTGATGCGTGCTCGATCGAGCTGTACAGCCAGCCCCTGAACCAGTTCTGGGGTGACTTATTCCCCGGCTGTGCACCCCACCTGAAATATCAGTTCGCCTGCTGGCGAGAGTTATGGCATTTCTGGGTTCATACGCGTTTCGCCAGCCTGAAACCGGTATTGGGCGAGAAGTTTGTGCCCATCCTCGATGCTTTTGGTTCCCTTTCTCCGGTTCAGGAAAATTACTACGGACAGTATTTCGCCGGTCTGGCCACCGGGGTGATCGAAAAGGTTTTCTGTGACACGCGTTGAGCTGAGCTTGATTGACGAAGTGTCAGTACCTGCTCAGCCCTAACCCCGGGCTATCGTGCGCGTCCGGAAGGAGCGCAGCGCCGCAATCTTCCCGGCTTTCGGATTATTCATTTTTTACACCGCAGTTCCCTTGCTTTCATTTTCCCTTTGGCAGTGTAATTTCCCTCCCGGCAGACCGAATTTACCCCTTTGCAACATTTCTTTAATTCGCTTGATTTTTTACCAAGGGTTGGTTAGATTCCTTGCCTGCATGCGCATGCGTGCACAGGCTGCGGTGCGGAACGATCTGCCCCTTTTTTTCATGAATGAGCGCTGCGTGCGCAATGGGATATTGGGGCACTCGAGACATCCCATCCGGATGAGAGATGATCTAACCATTCGCCAGTCAAACGGCAGTGGTAAAAATTCGGATCGATGACTATTTCTGGTTAGCGGATGGACCTGCTTTATTAACCCGACTTACAGGAGATGACAACAGGATAATGCTTGCACTGATCATGGCAGGAGGCACCGGAACACGATTCTGGCCAAAAAGCCGGGCAAAGCATCCGAAGCAGTTTCTGAAGATACACGGTGACAGGACGATGATTCAGCAAACTGCAGGACGCCTTCAATCCATCATTCCCGACGAGCACATTTTCGTCGTGACCACAGCACCACAAGCCGAAGAACTATCCCGCCAGCTTCCCTTTCTTCCTCAGCAAAATGTCGTTATCGAACCCATGGGCAAAAATACCGCTCCGTGCATCGGGTTGGGAGCCCTGTTTTTGCGCCGTATCGATCCTGAGGCTGTGATGGTTGTGCAGCCCGCAGACCATCTGATACTGCACGAAAAAGCGTTTCTCGACATTCTGCAGGAAGCAGAGCTGATCGCGCGTGAGTCCGGTGCTCTGGTAACGATCGGCGTTCAGCCGACTTATCCGGCGACCGGCTACGGATATATCCAGCACACCGATGAGGAAGTCCGCGGCAAAAACCAGACGGCCTATGTCGTCAAAACCTTTGCGGAAAAACCGAACCTGGATACTGCCAGGCTGTTTTTGCAGAGCGGCGATTTTCTGTGGAACAGCGGTATTTTTGTGTGGAAGATTTCTTCGATTTTGAAGGAAATAGAGGAGCATTTGCCGGAGCTGGCTGAAGGGCTGTGGACGATCGATAAGGCGATCGGTACAGCGCAGCAGGATGAGACCATCTCCCGCGTTTATAAGCAGATCAAAAGTATCAGCATCGACTATGGTATCATGGAAGCAGCCAGACAGGTGCTGGTTCTGCCGGGAGATTTTGGCTGGAATGATCTCGGCAGTTGGAACGAGGTTTATGAAATCGGCGAGAAGGATCAGAACGGTAACGTAGCAGATGCCGGCCATCTGCTCTGCGATACCAGCGGGTGTCTTGTGGATGTGCCGGGTAAGCTGGTCGCCACGGTAGGTGTGCAGGACCTGATCATCGTGGAGACGGATGATGCTATCCTGATCTGCCCCCGCGAGCGCGCACAGGATGTGAAAAATATCGTCGATGGTTTGAAACAAAGAAAACTGCAGAATTTACTCTGAGCACGATGTCTGCCAACAAACCTGAAAAAACGGCCCGGTCGCAAGACGCAGCGGGCTCCATGTCCGAAGAGCAGATTCTATCTTTACTGGAAGAGCTCGTCGCGCAGGTGGGCGTCAGTCTGCGTTATGAAAAAGGCGATTTCAAAGGTGGGTTGTGCAGGGTTGGTGAGCAGAAAATCATGATCGTTCATAAATCACTGCATCCAGCGCAAAAAATACGAATTATGTGTCA
>DRLW01000065.1 GCA_011375275.1 Bacteroidota bacterium | reverse complement strand
TGTACGCGGCTTGATCGGCATTTCGATGAGCACTTTATTGATTTCATTTTCTGCGATTTTAGCCATGACGTAGATTTGTGCCACGACGACTTCTCTGTTCTGCTGTTTGTTGGCGATGACATCGATGGATGGAATGATGACATCCTTCAGCAAAACTTCCGGATCGTACCCCTCGCGTAAACACGCGCTGATCATCTCGTCTGCCGCGTTTCGGTCGAGCTTTTCCAAATGTTGTAAAAACCGTTCACCCAGTTCGTTTGCTTGTACCATGATTCATTATCCCGTATTATGTCTTTCCCAATTTCATCACATATAAGTACCGTGCGCGGAGATGTCGGGATAACAGGAATATATTCTTTCCGGATATTTTCCATGCCAACCAAATTGACAAATCAAGAGATAAAGTGTCTTCACTCCGGGTATCCAGTTTACTCAGCATACCGGCCTGATGCAGATAGCGACATCTGTCATTCCGGCCAGGCGAAGCGAAGTGCCGGGGTCTCATCTTTTTTGGCAGGTGCCAGAGTCTGGGAGATTCCGGTCTTCCCCTGCTGGGAAACCGGAATTACCGTTCTGGAGTAGGCACGTGCTATTTTCAGGCAGTCTTGTTGAAAACATGCAACCGTGCTGAGTTAAGTGGATAACCAGATGTATTCACATATTGCCTTATGATCCGCATCCAACCAGGCCAGCCAGTCCCGGATATCGCATCCTGGAGTCTGCTCCCTATGTTACATTCTCAATATCCGTCTCTCTTCATCCCGATAACTCGGTGGTAAATTACTCTCATCAGAGTTCAGCATCTCTCAGCAACAGGGCCTATACTCTCACGCATATGCAATAATCAGGTTGGCCGATGAAGCCTAACGGATCAGACGATATCCTGTATTTCATTCGCTGCACGCTTCATTTCCAAAAAGACGAGCCCCAGGTTTGCATCCGAGCGTACCAGCACCGAAAGTAGTGCTTTTTCACCAGCAACAGAAACGATGCTGGATCCATCCTCACCGCTGATGAAAACCTGATTGAATTTTCCGCGAGCCTGTTCCTGCGCAGCACGTTTGCCCAGTGACAAGAGGGCGGCGCTCATCGCGGCGACCGTATCTTTGTTGATATCTCGCGGCATGTCCGAGGCGATCATCAGCCCCTCCACACTGACGACCGCGGATGCTTCCACATCGCCTGTGTCCTGTCGTAATTGTGCAAGAATGCTCTGTAAACGTTCGGATTTTGTAGCCATGATTAAAATCTCCTGCTCTTAAATAAATAAGTTATGGATTACACATCCGATATTCTATCCTCTAAATTTTCCCTGCATCGCCTGCATACGATTTTCGATCTCCATTTCCATCATTCGGTCGATCAGGCCGCGATTGAATCCGAGGACGTTTTCCAGCGATTCAACATAATTGACGAAATAGCCTTCCGCAATCATGCCGGCAACCACATCCGTGACGCGTTTGAACGCTGTGTACAATCCCAAAGCATCATTTTTATCCAGTGTCGATACACATTTTTCCAGCACCAGTTGCTGCAAGCGGCTGGTCATCCCCAACATGAACGTGTTGGAAACCTTGACTTTAATGTGCACCAGCCCAACGTACCACTGATGCCACCAGAATTTTCCATCGATTTCACCGTTAGTTACACTCTCGTACCACATGCGCAGAGTTTTTTCGCGATCAGGACGCTCATCCATCCCCCTGGGGAATACAGTCAATGTCCGATCGTAGCTGAACAAAATATCGTAAAATGCATTGACGAATTCATCCGTCCAGTTCTGCATAAGGGTTGAGTGTTGCCTCAGTACCGCATAGTCCTGTTCCGACATGCCGGTAAGAACCTGCAGGTCTTTTAAAATCTCCTGCATTTTACCTCCTTTGATTCAGTGAATGACAGACCCCGTTCATTTATCCTGAAACTCAATAAATTTTGGAGGTTACTTTTCACATCTGCCGATGGTCCCGGTCAAAAATCCAGAAATTCATAGCTGATCTCTTTCGCCGTTTTCCCACCTTCGAGACTGACGAGGCCGATATTGGCATCCTTTCTGAGCACCAGCAACAACATCACTTTGCCGATGCCGTAAACCAGCGCCGAACGGCCATTGCCTTCCAGCAAGAGCTCACGAAACGTCCCGATACGCAGCGTGTCGTGCTGAAACTGAAACAAGTTCAACAATGCTCCGACGACCATCCCGACACGGCGCGAAAAACGCTCTTCACCAAAAGTGTGTGTCAAAACCCGCCCGTTTTCGGATATCAGCGCTCCCCCGTGAATATCCTTGTTTGCTCTGCACAAAGCTGTGAGTAACTGCCGCGTTTTTTCTATTTCTGGCTCATGAATCATTGCGAATCCACCATTAAATCAGAGAGTTCATGACTCTTTCGGATGGCTTGTCGAACGGCCACACTCAGTACGATTATTTCGTGGACAAGCCCTGGCCCTTCAGTGCCCGCTGCAGGCTAGTAGCCACTTCCTGCGCCTCGAGCGAGATCATCCGGGCCGGGACATCGTGTCCGGCCCACACGATGAGTATCGCATGCTCGCCGGCATCGAAAAGCAATACCCTGCGATCACTTCCGTCGAGCTGCATAGTGTGCACGCCGTCGAGGTTGAGCCCACTATCCAGCAAACGAGCCAGTTTGCTCAAGGCAAGCAACTGCGGCACGATATCAACAGTGTTGTTTTTAGCAATTTTCCCCTCGGTCAGCAGCATCTCGCCGCTGCGCAAAAACAGACCGACGCCATGTACGCTGCGATCCGCATTCAGCAGTGTTTCCACAATCGGCGTGCAGATTGTGCGCAAGTGAGCTGTCTGCTCGTCATCCTCTTTCTGCTGAGTCTCATCGTATTCTGCCTGTTTCCGAACCAGTTTTTTGTAGTCCAGCGAGACTTTAATTCGCTTGATCCCTTTTTCTTCACCTCCCGGTTTTTCCACTTTTTTCACCTGCTCATCGAGATTGAGTACGTTGATTTCCTCACTATCTTTTTCACCATCACCTATCTCTTCTGATTGAGATGCAATATCCTGTTCTCCAGACGCAGGCGCCGGCCTGTCTGATTCCGGGATCTGCTCGCCGATATTATCCGGGTGGGAGGGTTCACTCTCTGCGATCACCGTCTCGGACATCTGCACGTCCTCTGGGGAGTGACCATCAGATTCCAAGCATCTGTCACCTGCTGGGTTATTCTCAGTACCTGGTTCATCCGGTTTCGGCGTGGAATGTTTGACTTTCAGTGAGAACTTGTGGGGGGGAATTGTCTGTTCGATGTGCCCATTCTCAACAGAAAGATGCACATCTTCATTGATTTCGAAAACAGGACCGTCGTGGAGCTCTTCTTTCGAATCAGGAGAGGGTGAAGAAGAAAAATCTGATGCTGATTTTTCTTGATTATAGTCTATGTTATCAAAGCTTTTCTGGCGTGTGCCATGCGAACGATACAGTACTTTCTTCCATTCATCGAGCTCGGGTGAGCTGGCAGAAGTATCTTGCGATGCCCTTCCTGGAGCTCTTCCGGCATTTTTACCGAAAAGCTTGCGTAAAAAATCCATTTTTTTCAACCTTCAGAAATCGAGATGTTTGGAGATACGACTCGCTCACTAATATTGCCGAAACTCCAAACTGCTGTAAAAAACAGCGGAATTTCATCTGTGCGCACCTGTAACTAGTCGTAGCCCCCTTTAATCGAGTAGTCGCGCTACCCAAGGATGAAGGCATTTTGCAAAGAGGGATGGCCCTCTGAGTGAAGCCGACCATGGCACTGAGAAAACACATACAACAATAAATTGTGTGGAGTTTCTTTACGCAAAACTCGTTGAAAATGCAGAAATTTTATACGAAAATGTAATCCTTTTTTGGTTAACCGAAAAAATATGCGGTTTTGGCATTTTTTGGCCTACTACATTTCGTCGCTACAAAAAAACGAAGTAATTTGATATCAAATCATCTACACCGAGTGTACATGCAGCCCCCCACTTCCTCATAACGTAAAATCAGTAAATATTTGTCTTCTGTTCACGATGTGCGCATATTTTTCACACACCCCTGCTTATAATGCACATTATTCAACAAAAGCGCGTACCTACAGCCCTACCTTCGAGGGGAACCAGCGCCTCCCCTCTCGTCATACCGCTCCGGCG
>DRLW01000064.1 GCA_011375275.1 Bacteroidota bacterium | reverse complement strand
GCTTTTTTCGCAGCTTGCGTCCGAGCTGGTCATTATCGATGAAAAGACCTGACTCAAAAAGGGCGTTGCAGAAAATCTATTCGTAAATGCGGCTCTTCCTCACATCGTATGGATTGATTATCACTGACGGAGCCGCCCGGCGAAGTCGCTGTATCGGACTCTCCGGCTGCATAGTCGCAAAAATTGAACACCCGTAAATTTCTCCCAGGCCATTTCAACGCCCCACTTTTATTCACGAGCTAATGTTTCGGGCAAAAGAGAAGCCGCATCTATTCAGTCACCCTGACCTCTTCCTCCCGGAACACGGTGCGGCTGTCGATCTCGCGGATTTTGAGGTACAGGCCCAGGGCGAGCAGCAGAATGAAGACCAGCGATACTGCCAGCCCCTTGCGCCGGAACTGTAGCTCATCGATCGCCTGCAGGCCCTGCTCGTATGCCTCTATTGCAAGGCCGATACCCCGCGCGGTCAAGGAATCAACTTTCCCTTCTGAAAGCGAGTGAATCATCGTACGCCCCTGAATCAGGAACTGGTTGGCTTCGTTGAGCTGATACAGGGGTTCGCTCACCTCCATGCCGGCCTTCCTGGCCACCTGCAGCAGGCTGTCCGCTGCTGAAAGCCGCAGCTTGAGAGAGTCGATTTTGACGTACAGAACCTCAGCGATGCGATAGCCGTCGCTGCCTTCCTCATGGCAGTCCATGCAGATACTTTCCTCACCGGTGCCGAGCATGGCATCTGTCGGATGCTCGATAGCGTGATTGTCGTGACAGGTTTCACATTCCGGCAGTTCTTCCTCGGCAAAAGCCTGCTTATGCGGACTTTCGGCAAAGAGCTCGCTGTTGTTGAGATGGCACTGACCGCAGACAAAGCCGATCGCCGGGATGCCGGGCGGCACAGCGCCGTGGTTGCCATGGCAGTCGTTGCAGGCCGGCGCTGCCTGGTCGCCTTTTTCCAGCAATGTGATGCCGTGCACCCCCTTTTTGTACTCCTCGACAACATCTTTTGCCACCCGATAGCCAGCCATGTATTCTCGGTCTGCATGACATTTCCCGCAGGTGGCCGGGATGTTCAGCGCATAGACGGGTGAGCGCGGATCTTTGAACGACAGAACACCGTGCGCGCCGTGGCAATCGGTGCAGGTGGCGACTTTTTCATCCCCGCGGATGAGTAACTGGCCGTGCACGCTGGTCTTGTAGCGATCGTACTGGTCCGTAGCCACGCGCGGATTGAAGCGGCGCATATAGTCCGGATCGCTGTGGCAACGGGCGCAGAACCGGGGGATATCCTTTTTCTCCGGCGCGCCGATGTATCCTTTGGCCGGGTCCATGGCTGCGTCCTCATCCTCATCAAAACCAAGGCCCGCATCGCCGCCGTGGCAATCCACACAGGAGAGGCCATTTTCTGCGTGAATGTCCTCTTGCATGGCGTGCGCAGGCTCATCCGGTTCTTCTTCGTTTTCAAGGTGACACCAGACACAGCTATCACGAGGCTGTTTTTCTTCCTCCTGAGCGAAAAGCGTCTGCTGCAGAAAAAACAGCACCAGACTGAACGCCAGAGCATGCTTGAGGATTGGCATGGAAAAAGTCCTCCGGGTTATCACAATAACCATCCGGCACCTGCCCACGGGACGGTATGCAGATCATACTGCATCCCATAGCACGATTCCCGACTGTATTTCTGCGGTTAAAATTTGAGCCGGTGGCGAAACTTGGCATAAAACAACGATCCGGCCAGCAGCACCAGGCCGAGAGCCATAACAGCGATGACACGGTAACCCGCTTCCAGCCGGGCCAGATCGACGAAAAACAGATACAGAACAGCGGCAAGAAGCGTGAGCAGCGCCATCCAACGATATTTGATATTGTTCAGCAACAGGCTGATACCAAAATATGCTGCAGCGGCCAATGTCCACGACAGCGTGACATACTGCTGCGGCACGCTGTGATACAGGCCGGACAGCACCGTGAAAAACGCCGCCAGCAGATAGAGATTGCGCAGCAGATCGGTCTGCAAAGTCAGCCGCTCTTTTTTCCAGTTCATAATGCGCGCACTGGCAAGAGCTGTGACAGCAAAAGTAAGGGTCACCCAGTTGGCTGATTCGCTGGCGACCCAGTACGCCAGCAGCAGGATGAGGTAGATAAACGTATTGACCACAACGATCAGGCGGGAGCGGAACCACAGGGCCATGGAAACGACGAGCAGGCTTTGCAGGGCAAGCCAGAAATAGGCTGCCGGTACTTCCGCATAGCTGAATACGGCTGCAGAGAGAAATAAAAATCCAAAACAGGCGCTGATCGAAGGCACCAGAGGCTGGTGCACGAGCCGCCATTGTAACAGGGAAAAAACCAGAAACACCGCGGCAGCGCTGAGTGCGATGCCGGCAAAATCATGCTGGAAAAATGTCAGCACCACGAGTAAACCGGTGAAGGCAAAACCGGAACCATTGAGCAAAACAAGAGACGTGACCATGCCCGGGCTTTTTTCATGAGCCGCACGGTGCAGCGTGGGCAGGGAGAACAGCACCGCATAGCCAAACAGGTAATAGAGATTATTCTGATGTTCGGCTACAGCTCCGACAGGATTGCCAACGAGAGGATTGTTGAGCAGCCAGAGCAGATGCAACAGATAGACGAGAAACAGAACCAGAAACAGTTGCCGTTTCCAGCCGCAGGTCATCGCGAACCAGACCGAGACAGCACTCAAAAGCACGAACAGCGACAAGGTCAGATGTGTCCTATCAAAAATGACGGCGGCTGCAAAACCGAGCAGCAACCCTGCGCCTGCCAACCGTTCCGACTGCCGGCGGGCGGCACCGAAGAGCTCAACGGCCAACACGGAGAGCAGCAGCACGATCGCCGCCGTCCTGCCCTCTATCAGCGGTTCGGCTGTGAAAAAGTGCAGCCGCAGCGTGGTGTAAAACAGCAGAAAATAGCTGGCAACCACGAGCAGAGAAGCCAGATGTGGCAACGTCGCCTGCCATCTGCCGGACAAGATGAAAAATCCGGCTGCGGCTGCATAACCGATGCAGGTCGATAGCCAACTGTGGCCGGTGTTGTAGGCATAGATCATGAGATAAGCGATGCCGAGCAGCATGACAACACTGCCGATCCAGGCCAGGCCGTACACGCCTATTTTGGCTTCCAGACCGCCTTCGCCGTCAGGCACAAGGGTAAGCGTCTGACCAGATACTGCTTCCGGTTGCTCATCCCGATCTTCTGTGGTGCTGCTGTCGAGCTGCAGGGCATGTTCGATCTTCTCCAGACGGGTTTCAAATGCAGCCAGTGTTCGCCGGATTTCCTGCAGTTCTTTTTTCATGTCTGATTGTGTCACTGCCATGGCTGTCATCCTTTGTCACACGTTTAGC
>DRLW01000063.1 GCA_011375275.1 Bacteroidota bacterium | reverse complement strand
TGCTCGGTCAGGGGGTCTTTGTAGTCCGGCTCATCGGGATAGCTCTCCAGCGACAGGTACAGTCCGCGCGCGTCGAGGATGCGCTTGAGCTGCCGGGCGAGTTCGATGCGATCGCTCTCACCGAGGGCCAGGTCTGATCCAAATGCAGCCGCCGCGATTTCAGGGCGATTATTGTTCTGCCAGTAAAGGAAATTGTACATCGCCTGGCGCGGGGTTGCAAAATAACGTTCATACTGCCGCACAGCGGCCGGAGAGCTGGCAGCCGGCGGCTCGGTTTGGGCGGCGAGCATGTTGCACAGAAATAAAAATACGAATATAGTGGAGAGTTTTCTTTTCATGGTACGAATGTCCTGCGCGTTTTGGGTGTTCATTGTTGCGTGAATTGCCTTATGAGTCTGTTTGATATTAGGTATGGCTTGCTCTATGGCCGCTCGCTTTTCATGCCTGCCTGACAGCGCGAATTTTGCGCACCACCGGGTAGGTGATGAGCACGCTGATAGCACCGGCCGTAGCAAAGATGAGCGGCCCGGGCGGGGCGGTTGTGCCCGCCTTGAGGAGATTGAGCACGCCGAGCACGATAGTGATGAGTACGACCAGTCCGGAAACAGCATTGAGCAGCATTGAGTTAAGCCCGGCCTCACCCATGATGCGGCGGTCGTTGACGATGATCAGCAGAAAAATGCTGACAAAGGGAAGCAGGATGCCGTTCAATGCCTGTGCGAGAATGATCACCGGGATAGGCTTCACGCCGAGCAGCCCGAAAATCAGACCCGTCAGCAGGACGGCGAGCCAGACCATGCGGTAACGCCAGGCGCGTTCCTGCCACGATTGTTCACCCGCTCCGAACAGGTCGCGCGCTGTAACAGCGGCTGCCATGGGCGCCGTAATAGCTGACGAAAAACCTGCTGCAAACAAGCCAAAGGCAAAGAGAAAAGCCCCCCACTGCCCGCCGGCGTCATGTAAAATTTTTTGCAGACTGGCAAAGGAAAAGGGCACGGGTACGGCGGTACCGACGATCAGCACAGCCATGGAAATGACACCACCGAGCACGATGGCGATCGAAAGGCCGAAGCGCATCTCAGTCAGGCTGGAGCTGCCTGCTATGCCGGAACCGAGAAAAAGGTTATAGGGCACGACTGTGGTTCCGACCAGCCCGAGCACCAGCAGGGAGGCACCTGCCGGCAGTGCTGGCAAAAGAGCGCCACGGGCAACCGCAGTCAGATCCGGAGCGAGCATGACAGCAGTGGCGAGAAAGGCAAAACCCATCAGGGCGACGACCCCGCCAAGGGCGAGGGCGACGAAGCGGATTGAGCCGAACCAGAGGAGCAGCCCGGCTGCAACGACGATGAGGATGCTGAGCAATTCCGCAGGCAGGGAAGTGCCGAGCGCAGCTCCGGCAGCACCGCCGAGAATATTTCCGGCTTCGTACGCTGCGCAGCCGATAATGATGGCTCCGACCACGAGCAGCAGAACCAGCAGCCGTGATGTCTGGCCGGCGTACTGTTGGGCTAAGGCTCTGCCGAGGGGCATGCCCGAGACGATGGTGATGCGCGCCGCAGCCTCCTGCAATACCAGGCAGGCAATCGTGGAGAATATAAGCGCCCAGAGCAGATCAAAGCCGAAGCCGCTGCCGGCAGAGGCGGCGGTCGTCACCGTGCCCGGGCCGATAAAAGCAGCCGAGATGATCGACCAGAAGAGTATGCTGGCGAGTTTGCGCATGGAATGTCCTGATTCAGATTTCTGGTGTGATGGTTTTTGTCGCAAGGAAGCATTTTCGGGGGGAAAAGCAAGGGAAAGGATACGGAGAAAGGCTACACGCTTAGTTCTCCGGGGCATTCTCTCCGGTATCATAACTGACGACGATGTTCTCCATGTCCAGCACTGAAAAACAGTCCAGTATCAGCTTCATCGTCGGTTTTTTGATGTTGCGCAACGACGGATCGATATCCGGCATGAGCGTGAAGCGGCCCTCTTTCCATACGCCCATACGGTAGGCCGCAGCTTCGCCCTCAACCTCGCCCGCCTTCGCGTAGAGAATCTCACCTTTGTCGATGATCACTGTGCCCGTCTCCGTGCCCTGCTCGAGCACCAGTGTGCCGGTTTTCTTGCTCATATTGGTGAACTGCAGGATTTCCAGCAGGGGGAAGTACTGTAATGATCCGGTGAAAACCGTCTGTTCTTCATCCCCGGGCTTTTGCATGCTGCCATAATACGTTCGCATGCTTTCGATGCGCCACAGCAGAGCTTCGATGCGTGTGAGCAGGGAGCGCAGGGAAAGGGGTTTGCGGATAAATGCATCGGCGCCGCTGCGATAGCCGTTGATGCGGGTCTCCATGTCCCGATCAGCGGTGAGCAGGATAAACGGGACCAGAGGGATGTCTGACTTTTCGCGGATCATCCAGCAGAATTCGATGCCATCCATCGGCTGGCTCGTCAGCTCGCACAGGATCACCGAAGGACGCCATTCGTTGGCTGTTTCGAGAGCATTCTCTGTTTCGGCAAGCAGTCTGGTTTCATAGCCGAATTTGTTCAGGTTTATTTCCAGGAAGCGCGCAATATAGGCGTCTTTTTCGACGATGAGAACCTTGTGTTTCTGCTCTGTCATGGTGTGACCGATTCCGGTGATAATAGTGAAAATTTGTCTTGATTTTCTATAAGCCGTTGTTTTTCCGGCTGCTTGCCCGAAGCAGGGGAAAAAATGTGGATAACTTATGAATAAAAGATGAAAAAAAATTCTTTAAAAAAACATTTCTGCAAAAGATGTTGTTTGTCTGTAGCACGAAAAATTTTCTCACACCGTTTTTCTGTTGAAAAAAAAGACGTACGGTTTAGAATAATCTATTGTAAAAACAAATAATTACAATGGGTAGTTAAAATTCAGTAAAATTCCCTTTCTTGTGTCTCTGAGACAGGGGAGATACTATATCTTGTGTCTGGCCTTTATCAGGGGCAGATCAGGCCCTGTTTTGATGCGCTTCCTCATGTATGGAAAAGATGTGGATAACTCGTTGAAAAGTGGAAAAAATGTTTCATATCCTGTCCGGGTATCCATTTTTTCGGCAGGCTGATTTTTTATTGGCGCGGATGTTGATATCTGCCGCAAAGAACCTGTGCTCTTTTCGGTATGGGATCACCGTCCGAAAATGTTGACACCGCGCGGCTGAGGAGCCTTACCACCCCGCGCTGACCGGTTCAAAAACGGCAGTGGCACAGAGAGCTCCGGGAAAAATGCCGTTGTGCCATCTGCCGAGCGATAGGCCCAGACCACGCTGACTTCGACCGGCAGTGCCTGGAACACATAGCTGCGCAATCGCAGCCGCAGACCGAAAGAGCTGAGGGCATTGCCAGCCCATTCCGTGTTGCCGGTACCGCTTTGCCAGTGGGTGGCAAAATCATAAAATAGTTCACCGGCAAGGTAGTCGAGAAAAACCGGCAGCAGGGGCAGGCCATATTCGAGATAAAACAGCGGCAGGTGGTAGCCTGCTTTCAGGCGCAGGCGTTGCCGGCTGCTGATATTGTTGTCGTAGCCTGCAGGTACAGCGCTGAAGCTGAGCTGGAAGGGATAGTTCCCGCGCAGGTTCTGATACACGGCCAGCAGTTCCAGCTTGTGGTGGCGCAACGGCGTAGGCAGAACCAGTTGGTTATAGGCGAGCAGGCGCTGGGAGCTGTAGGCATTGCCGAAAGCGTTGATATCGCTTTCGAACAGCAGATAGTTAAACAGAGATGAGTGCGGCATGATATCACGCAGGGTTGCTGAAAAGCGGCTGTAGCTCAGGTCTGCTGTAAGGCCGGCATAGCGCGTCAGCAGGGGGCGGTATGGCCCCCGGATTGCGCTGATATCCTCGACGAGCAGGCTGAGGGATGAGCGCAGAGTGCGGGTAGAGACGTTGCGTTCCAGCAGGAGCGGCAGGGTCACAGAAAGCTGTCTGCCGCTTCGGCGCCACCAGAGCGACTGCGTCTCGCCATTGATGCGTGCCTGCACCTGCGCAGCGTGCCCGTACCCGCGGATGCTGAGTACCGGCCACAAGCGTCGATAGCTGTACTGCACATCGAACACCGGCAGCCGTTCCTGCTCGAGGGAGAGTGCTGCGAATCCGCTCCAGTTGTGCCGGTGCAGAGCATCCTCAGCGGTTGCCCACAAACCGGCTGCTCCGGCTTCCATATCATCGACATAGACCGGCAGCCAGGCCTGGGGTTTCAGAAGCTGTCTCCACGGCTGGTAAGATTGTTCCCGTACAACCACGCCCATCTCAGGGCGGCGGGCACCGGTAGTTTGTACCCGTACCGCCGGCCCGGCAAGCCGCGGCGCGATCTGCGATTCCGGGGTCCAGTGGCTGGAGTCGAGCTCCATGACTGCCAGTTGAAAACCGGAGTACGTATATTTCGAATACGCCAGTTTTGTACCAGAAGGAGAAACCGCCGGCGAGAAAGCTCCGAGGGGCTCATCGGTAACCTTCCAGCGCCTGCCGGTCGCTACCTCGGCGGCCCAGATATCGAAGCGCCCTGAACGGTCGGAGCTGTAAAAGACCGTGCGCCCGTCCGGGCTCCATTCGGGATTGTTATCGTGGGCAGCGTCCGGTTCGTGCAGATAGCGCCAGTTGCCTGTATTCGGATCGAGCAGGGCGATATCCTGCCTGCCGGTGCTGTCTTTACGGGCAAAGGCGATACTGTTTTCCTGTGGTGACCAGCGTGGATTGAGAAAAACCGCGCTGCGGCTCTGCAAAAGAACCCTGCGCTCGCCACTGCCGGGGCGCAGCTCCACAATTCGCGAAACAGGCGCATCATACTCGATTGCGACAATGCGGCGGCCGTTGCGGGTGATATCCGGACTCTGCAGCCGCGTCTTCTCGCTCAGGGCAAAGAGAGTGCCCTCTTCCGGATCATAAGCACGCAGCTCGAAATAGTCCGTGGCTGAAAAGCGCCGGTGCGGAATGCTCTCGCTCCAGACGAGCCATTCACGCGACAGGCTGAGGCCGTTTTCACGCTGGCCCGGAATACGGTCGAGCAGGTGGTGCTCACCGCCGTCTGCATCGATGCGGACAAACGCGGGCAGTGTGTCGAAGCCGGTCTTGAGCGCGATCAGCGAGTTTTCGTCGCGCCAGCGTGGCGAGAAGTAGCTGGTCGGTACCTCTTTCTTTGCCGGCAGGGAGCGGCCTTTGTTTTTGATCTGCTGCACCATCTCGTTATAGAGAGCGTTCATGCTCTTGCCGGTCGTTTTTTTGACGGCGCGGTTAAACCCGAAGAGCGGCCATGCGCTGTACCGGTCGATGATCCTGGTCCAGGTACTGTCACCGTACTTTTCAGCGATGAATTCGCTCATGAAATAGCCGCTGATGTAGAGCTTAAATGCCGGGTTGGTTTTCCGGCTCAGATAACTGGTGTTTTCAAGTTTCCAGGGTTTACCGGCAAATACCGGTGCTTCCATGGCCATGCGGTGAAAGGGGTTGCGGCCCCGCCCGCCGCGATTGAGAATCGTTTCCGTGTAGGTCGGATATCCTTCGATGAACCAGTTTGGAGACAACGCCTGCCAGAAGGCGTTGAGATCACCGAGGAAAGGCCTGGTTAAGCTGCTCAGGCCGCGGTGTTTGCGCAGGTGTGCGACATGAGTGAATTCATGGGTGATCAGCAGGCGCAGCCAGGAATCGCGCGAGCCCATCCAGTTTTCCTGGGGCTCGGTGATCATCAATTCCATGCGCCAGGGCATGGGCGCAACAAAGCCGTTGGAAACCGGTGTGCGCGTGTGTAATACGACTTCGGTTTTCGCAGGCCGGTAGTTCAGGAGTGCGGAGACGGAGTCGTACACCGCCTCACACAATCCTGCCACCAGCAGCGCTGTCTGCTTGTGCGTTGCGGGAAAGTGGATGGAAAAATGCTCTGTTTCCAGCGTCCGCCAGTCGATATCCGGCTCATGCTGCTGGGCAGAAAGAAAAGTTGTGCAGCACAATAACAGGCCGGAAAGGATAAAAAGCTTCTTTTTCATCGCCAGTTTTTACCTGAAAAATTGATCAACACAGATTTTGAATTGCGAGCTTTGTGGACTCTGCGTGAGGTCTGGTTATGGCCATTTCCGACATGTGCCATTCCGGCCCGGCGCAGCGCAGTGCCGGAATCTCATCTTTTGGTGTACATGCCGGACGGCAATACAGGTCGTACCGCGACATTTATGTCGCGTCTCAGCCCTGCGCACAGGGGCATGCTGAATACTGCAAAGTATTGTACTTCGCGACATGAATGTCACGTTACGCTTGGCACGACTCGTACCGCGACATTTATGTCGCGTCTCAGCCATGCGCACTGGGGCATGCTGAATACCGCAAAGTATCATACTTCGCGACATGAATGTCGCGTTACGCTTAGCACGGCT
>DRLW01000062.1 GCA_011375275.1 Bacteroidota bacterium | reverse complement strand
GCTGTCGTCGCTTCGTTTCTCAAACAGTACTATCTCAAAGCAGAGTACATCCCCACGGAGCTTTACCTGCCGGTAGAGATTCCGGAAATGGAGGAGATCGCTCTGTGGTTGGGTGAAAAAGCCGGAGCAACGGTGCACCTCATCGTACCGCAAAAGGGTGAAAAGGCGCGCCTCGTTGCGATGTGCAATAAAAACGCACGCCTGCTCCTGGAAGAGCTGCAACTGCAAAAGCAAAAATCCCGGCAGAAAATCCCCCATGCTGTCGTGGCCCTGCAGCGCGATCTGCGCCTGAAAAAAGCCCCCCGGCGCATCGAGGCGTTTGATATCTCCAACATTCAAGGCAGTGACCCGGTTGCGTCCATGGTTTGTTTTGTCGATGGCGTCGCCCGCAAGGCAGACTATCGAAAATTCAAAATCCGCGGCAAGGCCAGTCCGGATGATTTTGCCATGATGCACGAGGCGGTAACGCGCCGTTACTCGGGATCGTTGAAAAAGTCCATGCCTGACCCGGACCTGATACTGATCGATGGCGGCAAGGGACAGCTCAGCTCTGCGCTGTCCGCGTTGCAGGCCTGCGGCATGGATTCGGTGCCGGTCATTTCTCTGGCCAAGCGCCTGGATGAGGTATTCGTGCCCGGCGATCCTGTGCCTCTCAATATTCCGCGCACCTCGAGTGGCCTGAAACTGCTGCAGCGCCTGCGTGACGAATCCCATCGCTTTGCTGTTACCTTCCATCGCTCCCTGCGCCGCAAGAGAACGGCAGCTTCAGAACTCGATGTCATCCCCGGAGTTGGCCCGGCAAAGCGCAAAGCTCTGCTGACTTTTTTCGGCTCTGTCGAGGGCGTTCGCGATGCGTCTGTGGATGATTTGCAGCTTGTCAGCGGCATAAGCGCCGAGCTGGCAAAGACGATCTGGGAGCATTTTCACGTGCAAGCCCTCGCGACCACCGGAAAAACCACCGTGCGCGGCACAGGGGGAAGGAAGAAAGCATGACCATGCGCTTTGCTGCAATTTTGCTGCTTACTGGTGCTGCACAGGCTGCCGGGCCGGGGGAGGGGAAAGAGACCAGCCTGGTTTTTCCGCCGCGTCTGCACGTGCCTGTGCGCAAGGCCACGCCATTTCACCTTTTTCTCTACGTGCAGAACAGGGTGAAAGTCCGCGATCCGCAGGGAATCGCCGTCACCCGTCTGGACAGTTGGGACGATCCGAAGGAGAAAAAGGATGATGATGAGATCACGGTGTATGGCGTCAATTCCGGGCAGAATGTCATCATCTACAACACCTCGATGACGACGATCAGCATCTACGGGCTCAAGGAACGCGGTGTGTACAAGCTCAACAGGCCGCACGGTATCACAGCGTCGAGCTGGGGGGATGTGTACCTCGCCGATACGTACAACAATCGCGTGGTCAAGTTTCATAATCCGGGTAAGAAACTGCAGTTTGAGCGCGTGCTCACCGGAGATGGCATGCGCCGGCCGCATGATGTCAGCCTGACTGCTGATTCGACGCTGTATGTGACGGATTACGGCAATGACCGGCTGTTGATGTTCCGGGCAGATACCCTGGCACGGGTCATCGCAGGTGCCGGAGTGCTCCGGCATCCGACCGGAGTTGCAGCAACGTGCAGTGCGCAGCGCTGGTCGTACTGGAAAGATGATTTCGTGGTCGTGATCGATCAGGATGGCCGGCGGCTGCAAAAATTCCTGCGCGACGGCACTCTGGTAAAATCCGTAACCATGGCGGAGCTCGGAGTTGATAATGCTGAGCTGAGCTATGCGGAAATCGACTATCACAGCAATATCTGGGTGACGGACAAAAAGAACCACTGCCTGCACAAGTTCGACCGTGATCTCAATTATCTGACCCGTTTCGGCAGCAAGGGCAGTGGTGATAATCAGTTCATCGAGCCGAGGGGCATTTCCATGTACCGGCGTTTCGGTCAGGTCCTGATTGCAGAAAAAAAAGCAGCGCAGTACTACTGGATCGGAACAGATATCGACGCCATCCGTTTCGAACGCACGCCGGAAGGGATGTTGCTGTTTCGCTATTTTTTGACCGAGCCGAGCTATATGACGCTGGAAATTTATGACAAAAACGGCAAGCTCGTCGCCACGCCGCTGAAGAAAGCGCGCCGTTCTTCCGGGGCTGGTTTTTCAGTTATCGCCGGCGATGGCAGTCTGCTCTCCGGCTATCTGCGCGACGGCATACCCTTTGTCGATGAAAAGGCAGTGCGGGACAAACCGGTCTTTGCCGCCGGAGAATATCGCTTTCGCATCACGCTGTCTGCTACCTATTCCAGCTATACCTACTTCAAAAAAAACATCGAGAAAAAAGTTCACTTGCACTAACGGAGAACATTGCGCATGAAAGAGCCGGAAGTGACTCTTGAGCGGGCTGTAGAACATGGCCTGACCGAGGAAGAGTACACCAAAATCTGTGATATCCTCGGCCGCACACCGAGCTGGACCGAGCTGGGTGTTTTTTCGGTGATGTGGTCTGAGCACTGCTCGTATAAAAACAGCATCCTGCAGCTGAAGACCCTGCCCCGTGACGGCGAGCGCCTGCTGGCGCAGGCCGGCGAAGAGAATGCCGGGCTGATCGATATCGGTGATGGGCTTGCGGTGGCGTTTAAAATCGAAAGCCATAACCATCCCTCGGCTGTGGAACCGTACCAGGGTGCTGCCACTGGCGTGGGGGGAATCCTGCGCGATATCTTCACCATGGGTGCGCGTCCGATCGCTGCGTTGAACTCATTGCGTTTCGGCCCCCTCGATGATGCGCATGTGCGCTATCTTTTTCGCGGCGTGGTTAAGGGGATCGGAGACTACGGCAACTGTTTCGGCGTTCCCACAGTGGGCGGAGAAGTCTATTTTGATGACAGTTATCGCGGCAACCCGCTGGTCAATGCCATGGCTGTTGGGATCGTCAAACACGATCGCGTTGCGCGGGCCGCGGCAAAAAATCATGGCGAAAAAGTGTTCATCATCGGTTCCTCCACCGGCCGTGACGGCATTCACGGAGCGACCTTTGCCAGTGAAGACCTCAGCGAGGCCTCCGAAGAAAAACGACCGCAGGTGCAGGTCGGCGATCCTTTTACCGAAAAATTGCTTCTCGAAGCCACGCTGGAGATGATCCGTGCAGGTTGCGTCAGCGGTATTCAGGACATGGGAGCGGCCGGCATAACCTGCTCCACCAGCGAAATGAGCGGTGCCGGTGATTCGGGCATGGAGATCGATCTCGATAAAGTGCCTTTGCGCGAGGAAAATATGCATGCCTACGAGATTCTGCTCTCCGAATCGCAGGAGCGCATGCTGGTGGTCGCGGTGCCGGGAAAAGAGGACACCATCCGTGAAATCTGTGAACGATGGGACCTGTACGTCGCTGAAATCGGTGTCGTGACCAGGGAGCACAAGCATGTGCGTTACTATTGGCAGGGCAAAAAAATGGCGGATGTACCTGCGCACGCCCTGGTTCTCGGTGGGGGCGCGCCGCAATATGTGCGTGAAACAAAGCGCCCG
>DRLW01000061.1 GCA_011375275.1 Bacteroidota bacterium | reverse complement strand
GACCGGAAAAGCCGGGGATGGTTCAAACGGAGCGGTGGAATATGGTATCCCTGGCTCTCGTCACACCGCTCCCGCGGTGTGACGCCGCTTTTGCCGCTCCTGCGGCAGTGCACCAGCGCAGCGAGATACCGCAGGCCCCGGGCACGCTGAAGCGTGCACTACGAACCTCTCCCCTCGTCATACCGCTCCTGCGGTGTGACGTCCGCTCCCGCGGCAGTGCCACCAGCGCAGTGAGATGCCGCAGGCCCCGGGCACGCTAAAGCGTGCACTACGAACCTCTCCCCTCGTCACACCGCTCCCGCGGCAGTGCACCAGCGCAGGAAGATACCGCAGGCCCCGGGCACGCTGAAGCGTGCACTACAAACCCTCTTCATTAACTATATACACCCGATGGCAAAAAAGATAAGTGCTTGACTTTGACTATCCGGATAGGTTACATTTCACAATTCATTTCTCAGAAAGCTGAACCGGGAGGAAGGCATGGTTGCTGTGAATCTGCTGCTGATCGTGATAGCTGGATATCTGCTGGGGTCGATCCCCACTGCCATTATTGCCGGTAAATTGCTGAAAGGGATTGACGTTCGCGAACACGGCAGTGGTAACGCCGGTGCAACCAATGTCTTTCGCGTTCTGGGCTGGCAGGCCGGTCTTTTGGTGTTGGCGATCGATATCGCCAAGGGCTTTGTTGCCACAAAATATGCCTCGCAGATCGCTCTGGTACCGCTGGACATTTCGCCGGTGTATTTGATGTTTCTCGGTGGAGTCTCTGCGGTGTTCGGGCATATCTGGACCGTATTTGCCGGCTTCAAGGGGGGGAAAGGTGTGGGAGCGGCGGCAGGTATGCTCATCGCGCTCTATCCGGTTGCTGTGCTGATCTGCTTTGCCATTTTCGCTGTGGTCGTGGCCACGACACGCTATGTTTCCCTGGGATCGATCACGGCGGCGGTGAGTCTGCCGGTCGTCCTCTGGCTGCTGCAGAGCTATTATGGTAAGACTGTGGAAGCGCCGTTGTACTGGTTCAGCATTTTCGTCGCCATACTGATCGTTTTTACCCATCGCAGCAATCTCGGTCGCTTGCTGGCAGGTACGGAAAACAAATTCGGCAGCGCATCACCGAAAACAGAACCGTAAACAGCATAACCGGCAGCGCGTTTTTTGTATGTCATCGATGTTGAAAATAAAATCCAGCCGGGCAGAAGCGCATTCATACAGCCCGGCTCTCGAAGGAACCGGAATCAGCAGGACGGAGTCACGACATGGAATCAGAATCGGGTTCTGTATCACGTAACAAATCCGGGCGTATCAAGGCGTTGATCAGCCTGCTCGGGGATGATGACAGAAAGATCAGAAGAATCGCCAAATCTCACCTGCTCGAACTCGGTGATGACGCGACCTCGCTGCTCGACCAGACGGTTCGCGAGGATACGGACGGTAAGACCAGAATTCAGGCCAGGGCAATCCTCGAGCAGATTCGCCGCGAAGAGCTGGCGTTATCTTTTCACATCCTCGCCATGCAGCGCGATGAAGATATCGACCTCGAAAAAGGTGTCTTCCTGTTGGCGCGCTATGCCTATCCGCAGTTGGAGTATCATGAGATCAGCAGCGAGTTGAATCACCTCGCCCACCGGGTTTCCGAGATGATCGGCGACAGCACCAGCGCAGGGAAAATCGTCTATTCCCTCAACC
The DNA here is from genome assembly GCA_011375275.1 of Bacteroidota bacterium. Lineage (GTDB taxonomy): Bacteria > Zhuqueibacterota > Zhuqueibacteria > Zhuqueibacterales > Geothermadaptataceae > Geothermadaptatus. Next base: position 4,701 of record DRLW01000061.1, on the reverse strand, counting down.
ACGTGTTGTTTGAAGAAGCCGGGTTTCGCGGCAATACGGATAATTACTACAGCCCGGAAAACTCCTTCATCAATAAAGTGCTCAGCAAACGTTCCGGCATTCCGATTTCCCTCTCTGTCGTCTATCTGCTCGTCGCGCGCCGGCTCGGCTTGCCGATTTATGGTGTGCGCATGCCGATGCACCTGTTGTGCATGTACGACCAGCCGCCGGAGCCGTTCTACATCGATGCCTATCATCGTGGCCACCTGATGACCCGCGCCGAGTGCATTTCTTTCATGAAACGCGCTGGTGTCGGTTTCAAGGAAAGCTATCTCGAACGCGCCAGCAACCGCGAGGTACTCGGCCGGGTGCTGCGCAATCAGATTCTCGTTTACTACCACAACGAGGAAGACCGGAAGGTATCCTTTCTCAAACATTTACTGAAAATCCTCAAAAACTATTCATAACGAAAGCTATATAACATGAAAATCTGTTCTCAATGCGGTCATGAAAACGATGACAGTGCCAAATTCTGCAGCAGTTGCGGTACAGAACTCGGGGAAACAAACGCGAGCGATGGACTCACCTGTGCCCAGTGCGGAGCAGCCATAGACCCGGAAGCGAAATTTTGCCCATCCTGTGGAGCAGAGCAGGTCTCCGAAGCCCTGCGCCAGAAGGTAATGCAGGCAGACTGGAAGGACATCGACCTCGGTACTCCGGCCAGACCGGCCGGAAGGCGGAATATGATGCTATTGCCCATTCTGGTCGTTCCGGCACTCGTGGCGGTGATCTATTTGATGACCGGGCGTTCCAACCGCGCTGCAGATGAGCATGTGCACACAGAGCAGCAGCAGATGAGCCCGGAACAGATGAAGCGTATCGCCGCACAGTTGGACAGTCTGAAAAATGCCATCAAAACCAACCCCCAGGATACGACCGCGATGCTGGTACTCGGTGAGATGTATGAAATGGCCGGTAAATTCCCCCAGGCACGTGGTTATTATCTCGAGTTCCTCGGTGTAGCCCCGAAGCACTATGAAGTGCGGATGCGCGTAGCCAGCACATATTTCAATGAAAAAAAAATCGACTCAGCCGGTGTGGTGCTCAAAGAGGTGTTGCAGGACTATCCCGACGATCCCCTCGCGTTGTATAATTATGCCCTGACGCTGCACATGGCCGGCGACCACGAAGGCGCCATCAACACATGGAAGCGCGTGGTCGAACTCGATAAAACCGGCGAAGTGGCTTCCCAGGCCCAGAAAGCCATCGATATGATGAAGAGCGCGCCGGCAATGAACGGGGATAACTGATTTTTTCAACCACACTTTAAAAAACGATTTGTATATGCTGCCAGGGAAAAATATTGATGAATTTTTATTTAGTGTCCAAAAAATAACTGGTGAGATACTTGAAGAAATAAAGTCTCAATATTTAGAAGATACGACACCTTGGATCATCGGTTTTTCAGGTGGAAAAGACAGCACTGCTGTTTTGCAACTCGTCTTCCATGCACTTGCCGAACTTCCGTCACAACAGTGTCATAAAGAAATACATGTGCTTCCCAACAATACTTTAGTCGAGAATCCTAATGTGGTTCGGTTTTTGGACTCTTAACAAGATAGTGTTAAAAATGCCGTTTGTCCATTGCCATCTGAGGCAGAACAGGCACAGCCCAGTCAGGCGGAGGCATCGGGTGGAAAGCGGGCGTGTTGTCATCTATCTTGTATCTTGCTAAAGATACACCCACCGTTGGGGTGGAATGCGAGGCGATTTTGGCCGGAGGGCTGCATTGTTGAAAGTAAACCCACACGATGTAAGCAAGGGCCAGGTTTTTATCAACCCAGATTCTCTTTCACTTCAAAACCTTTTGGTACCATGGATCAATACAAAAAACACATATTCATCTGTGTCAATGAACGCCCGAAAGGGCATGAGAAAGGCTCGTGCGCACACAGGAATGCCGAAGCGGTTTTCCGGAAATTTCGCGCTGAACTTTCCGCACGCGGGCTTGGAAATGAGTATAAAGCTACAAAGTCCGGATGTCTGGCGTCGTGCAGTACCGGCGTCAATGCAGTCGTCTATCCGGAGGGTATCTGGTACAAGGGGTTGGTCGAAGATGATGTTGTTCGCATCATCGAAGAGCATTTTCTCGCCGGGCGGCCGGTGCAGGAATTGCGTCTCTTTCAGGAGCAGGAAGGCAAACTGGAAGGATAGGCACAGGGCAGAGCTCCGGCAGAAACGGGAGCACACAACAGGGAGTAACAACCATGCCGAGTCTTGAAGAAAAATATGCACACATCAAAAAACAGATGGTCGTCAATTTTAAAATCTGGGCAGCCTTTATCGGCTTTCAGCTCGTCGCCATCGTTTTTGTCAGCCTGCAGCATCAAGACACCCCGATGTCGCATAATTCGCGTTATCTCGCCTTTCTCTTTGCCATCGGCATCACGATCGTCTCCATCTATCTGCCCAGGATGTTCCTGAAGATCGGTTTTTTTAACTATCACAACGACGCCGGCCGCATGTGGGCGTATCGTGTCTATCTCCTGCTCAGCCTGCTGCTGGCAACCGGCGCTTCCCTGGGTATTCTCTCTCTGATGTATTTCCAGACCGTCCGCCTGTGGTACCTTGCTTTCTGGCTCGTGCCTTTTCTGCGCATGTGGAAGCTCAAGCCCAGCGCCGGCGTCTGGGTGGATTTCCGCATGAGCCACCGCGCCGGGCGCACCGTACCGGTTTGATGGCCTGCGTTACAACAACCCGGCAGCCGGCCGCAGCAAAGAAAACCTTGCATTTTCTCAAATACCTGCTATTTTCAACCAGGCGGGATCATCCCTCCGGGAAAGAGTTCGTTCCCACCGCGATCTATTCATGCGTTCAGTTATCCCGATGTCCCTTGCGTAAAAGCTGATGCACCCACGGACAGTCGGGATAAATTTCAGCCCATAAAAACAGGATGTCTGACATGGAAAGAGAACAAGCAGTAAGTTTCAAGGGTAACCCGATGACCCTGGTTGGTCCGGCACTGCAGGCCGGCGACAAAGCACCGGCTTTTCGCGTAGTAGCCAATGATCTCACGCACGTTTCCTCAGAGACATTGGTCGGCGGTAAGGCGGTCCTGCTCAGTGCTGTGCCCTCGCTGGATACCGGTATTTGTGATGCAGAGACCCGGCGCTTCAACGAAGAGGCCGGCAAACGCGGCGACAAGGTCAGCATCATCACCATCAGTCATGATCTGCCTTTTGCCCAGAGCCGCTGGTGTGGCGCAGCCGGCATCGAAAACGTCAAAACTTATTCGGATTATTATTTCCGGGAATTCGGGCCGGCCTATGGCTGTTTTGTCAAAGAGCTCGGCATCCTTTCGCGGGCGGTTTTCGTCGTCGATGCAGATGGCGTGATCCGTTATGTTGAATACGTTCCCGAAATCGCACAGCATCCTGATTATGAAAAGGCCCTGGCCGCGCTGGATGCCCTGCTGTAAATTTTCGACAAGATACCAAATGCAAGCGGAGATCACACGTTCACGTTCATGTGCTCCGCTTTTTTTTACTGTGAACGATATCTTCACTACTTTTCATGTTTGTCTGAAGCCGGGTTTCACCACGAAGTTCACGAAGAGCACGAAGAAAGCTGAGGAGTCGTAAAGCCGGTACCAGCAGTCTCCGGCATTTTATTTTGTTTTTCTTCGCGCCCTTGGCGTCTTGGCGGTTCAAAAAACTGCACGGATGATAGTGAAACTCAGCTGGCAGAACGTTTCCATCGTTTCTGATATGAGAATGGAAAAAGCATCTGCTTATCCCGTTCTTCCAGCTTTTGTCTTGAGCCGGGTATTACCGTGAAGAAGCCGAATAGGATTCCAGTAATAATTTTGTGGCTGAATGTATAAATTTTTCAGGCTATGGCCCCGAATAACGGATTTGTTTTCGATCAGCAAACCCGCCTGCCCGGCCTCGATGGAGCGTGCGGTATCGTAACCGGTGCTTCCGGAGGCATGGGTTTTGTGCTCGCACAGTTGTTGACCGAGTGTGGCGCACGGGTTGGGATAAACGGCCGTTCGCATGCCAGGGTTGAACTCGCAGTTGCTGAACTCAACAGCAGGCGTCCGGACTCGGCGTTGGCACTGCCGGCTGATGTCTCGCAGCTCGATCAGGTGTGCCGCATGAGCCGGGACTTTCTGCGCTGGAGCGCAGGCAGATATGATTTTCTCGTCTGTAATGCCGGTTATGCGCTGGATGACACCCTGTGGAACACGCCGCTGCACGCGTACAGTGATGAGCAGATCACGCAGGGGTTTGCCGCAGTGCGCGCCGTGGATCTCGATGGCGCCCGTTTCTGCAGCAGGGAAGCCTTGCGCACCATGGTGGCACAGAAAGCCGGCGCGTTGGTTTTCGTCAGTTCCACGCCCGCGCTTTCCGGGCATAAGGGTACGCCGTACACTGAGGCCAAAGCTGCTTTGCTCGGGCTTATGCGGGATATCGCAGTGGAATATGCAGGGATGAATATCCGCGCCAATGCGGTTGCCCTGGGTGATATTGCCAGTGGATGGTATCACAATCTCGCGCCCGAGCGTATCGCTGAGCTGGCCGCGGAAATTCCGCTGCAACGTTGGGGGCAGCAGGCAGAAGTTGCCGGAACCATCGCCTTCCTGCTTTCAGACCTCGCCGGTTATATAACCGGACAAACTCTCATCGTGGACGGGGGAAAAATAATCCGCTGAGGTGAGGG
>DRLW01000060.1 GCA_011375275.1 Bacteroidota bacterium | reverse complement strand
GCCGGTGTTTCCGGGCTGAAACGCGCTGATGCCGGCTCCAAAATCGGCCGCGGCAAGGTTCGCGGCTCGCGCTCAACCAGTGGCAACGGCATCGATGACCTGGTCGAAGGCCTGGATAAATCCGAAGCTTCCGGAGTCTCCCGATCGGGCGATCTCGAAGTCTCCGCAGCGACTCCGCTCATCGAGAATGCTGAGGAAGCTGCAACCGGGGCTCGCGACTTTAATGCCGTCTCCCAGGTCGTCTCCTCGCACAATCAGGCGATCCAGTACTGTTATAACCGGGCCCTCAAGCGTAATCCCCGGTTGCGCGGCAAAATCGTCGTGCGCTTTACCATCAACCCGCAGGGAGCGGTCAAGCATGTCGAAATCGTTTCATCGACTCTGAAAAACCGTCAGGTTGAACGCTGCGTTTTGAGCCGAATCAAACGCTGGAACGACTTCGGCGCCATCGATCCTTCCAAAGGGGATACCACCATCAGACAGGTTTATACCTTCGGGTATTGAGTTTTTTTTACAGTTCATGAGCGGGCCGGTCGCAGAGTATTGCGGCCGGCTTTTTTCGTTTGCAGGATGTTCGGAGGGAAACAGCTCACACGCTATCTTCGCTGTCAAAAAGACTGGGGCGTTGTTGTTTGATGTGCAGGGTGTAGATATCCATGAGGTCAGCAAGAAAACCAAAAGCGCGCGACCGCAGCCCGGGCGTTCTGCCCAGCAGAACAAGCTCACCCACAGAATCGGTTTTCAGCGCCAGCCCATACTGGTAGTCCGCCAGCGAAAAAAACGCATCATCTTGCGCCAGGGTTTGCAGGCGAACCGATGCAGTGATGCGCTCACCGTCATATTCGATGCTGGCGATCTGCGCCGGCCTGCCGCCCTGCTTGTTCGCCCGCGCGACGATCTCTGCCGCATGCAGGTTCCAGTCGTCGCGGCGGATAGCGGCGATATCGATACTGCCATCCATGAGGGCAGTGGCCAGAATGCGTACTTTCAGGGCCGCGTCCCAGCCGTTGAGGTCAAAGTCGGGGTTCTGCTCACACAGACCGGCCGCCCGCGCTTCAGCCACGGCGTTGATCTGCACGATTCCCTGCGCCATGCGTTGCAGGACGTAGTTGCTGGTGCTGTTGAGAATGCCGCGGATTCGGTGAATGCGCTCGCCCTGAAGGCAGTAGCGTCTGAGGTTGAAAACCGGCAGACCATCGAGCAGGCAGCTTTCGAAACGCAGCAGGCGGTGTGTGCGTTCAGCCGCTTGTTGTAATTCCGGCAGATGGAAAGCGAGGGCAGCTCTGTTGTTGGTGATGACGTGCCGGCCGGACTGCAGTGCTTCCAGCAGGAATGCTGCCGTTTCATTGCCGTGGTCGGATTCGGCTGAATCGATATCGAGAAAGACATCGGAGGGGATTTTTTTGAGAAAGCCGATTGTACCGCCGTTGATGCGCTTGTGCACAGGAGCGTCGCGGAGCAGCTCTTCAGGGCTGAAGACACGGCCCTTTTGCCACTGGCAGCCGTGCTCCTGCGTCAAAACCCCTGAGATGGCTGGTGTGAATGGCAGGCTGCCTGCTTTTGTGTTCAGCAGTTCGAGAACGGCGTTGACTGTCGCGTGCGAGCCTGCCAGCGAAAGAGTGAGGAGAGGGCGGTAATAGTCCATGGCATACCGCGATTCCGGTTCATTTCATGTTGATGAACTGCAGCGGAGTGTCGAGCTCTGCCTGCCTGAGCATGGCGATGACCGCTTGCAGGTCGTCGATTTTTTTACCCGTCACGCGTACCTGGTTGTCCTGGATGGCCGGTTGCACCTTCAGGCGCATGTCCTTGATCATCTTGACGATTTTTTTCGCTTCGTCTTTTTCGATCCCTTCTTTGATGTTGACCGTCATGCGCACATGACCCTTGGAGGTCGCTTCCGGCTTGCCGAATTTCAGCGCTTTGACGTCGATTTTGCGTTTTGAAAAGTTTACCGCCAGCATCTCCTGCACGGCTTTCAGTTTCATGTCGTCTTCGGTCGTGATCGTGATCACGCCGTCTTTGCGGTTCAGCTCGATCGAGGTTTCTGAGCCCCGAAAATCGTAGCGTGTGGCGATAGTTTTTCTGGTGTTGTTGACCGCGTTATCGACCTCCTGCATATCTACGCGGCTGACGATGTCAAATGAAGGCATGTTTCCTCCTGAAATAAACGAAAGTTCCGGGTATTGGGGAAGGGGGTAAAAGGGGAAAGCTTAACCACCCTGATTTTTTTCACAAAGTAACACATCGCGAAGGGTATGTTCGGTACAGCGTTTTGTTTGGGCCGGAAAGACGGGAAACGGTATCTGGAATTATAGCCCCGTTCAGATAAGTTAGCTGGATACCCCGCAGCGTGTTTTTCGTGTATCCAGTTAACTCAGCAAACCGGGCCCGGCTCAGATACCGGCATGTGTCATTCCGGCCAAGCGCAGCGCCGTGCCGGAATCTCATCTTTTCGGTCACGTGCCTGAGCCAGGGAGATTCCGGTCTGTCCCCTGCGGGGAAACCGGAATGACCGTTCTGGTGTAGGCACATGC
>DRLW01000059.1 GCA_011375275.1 Bacteroidota bacterium | reverse complement strand
TTGCGAGTTCCGCTACACGTGCGGGACAACATGTGCTCGTGCGCAGTATCCCTCCGGTGAACCCCACTTTTCTTCTGTTTCTCGCCTTTTGCGGGCTCGATTGAGGCCTTGACTCATGCACCGATACGCGAGAGATGTAGCCGAAGTGGCAACACTTCGGGAGCACTGAGGGCCGGAACTCTTGCGAGTTCCGCTACACGTGGGACAAATCGCTCAGCACAGCTTCGCAGAACCCTTTGCTTTCAGGCAACAGCCGGCTTGCCTGCCGGAATCCTGATTTCGATACGCGTTCCCTGTGCGGTGCTGTGAATATCAAAGGCGTGCCCCTCGCCGTAGTGCAGGTGCAATCGTTCCTGTACGCCGGCCAGCCCGAAGCCATCGCTGCCCGGGCTGTCTTCCTGAAAACCATCGCCGGTATCGGCGATACTGATGCTGATTATCTCCCCTTCGCGGGCACAGGTGATGGAGATGGAGCCGCCGCCTGTTTTGCGGGCAATGCCGTGTTTGATGCTGTTCTCCACCAGCGGTTGAATGATCAGTCCGGGTATCTGCACGCTCTCCAGCTCTTCGGGCAGGCTGATGTCAAACTGAAGCCGCTTGCCCAACCTCACCTTTTCTATTTCGAGATACTGGCGCACGATATCGATTTCCTCTCCCAGTCCGATCATCTCGCGGTGTTCGGCATCCAGTGTGTAGCGCAGCAGGGTGGACAGCTTCTGCACCATGCTCTCAGCTTTTTCCGGCTGCTCAGGAATCAGGCTGGCGACGGAGTTGAGGGTATTGAATAAAAAATGCGGATTGATGCGCGCGCGCAGAGCCTCCAGCTCCGCGCGGGTTTTGGATTGCAGCAGCTTCTGCTCATTGACCTCTTTCTCGGCCAGTTCTTTGACCACTCTGGCCATCCGCTCTTTCAGGTTGAAATAGGCGACGATGGCGGAGCCAAAAAACAGGCCGGCGATAATATTGTGCGGCAGGAAAAAGAGCTCCCGATTCAGGTCAAAATCTGTCATCCCGGTCAGACTCGTGATCAGCGAGGCGAGCAGAGTGCCGAAAGTGCTGGCTGCAGTGATCACCAGCAGCAGCACAAAAAAGAGACCCAACCCCGGCCGCGGATACTTCTGGATCAGCGAGGTGACGGAAAAAAAGATCGTAAGCCCAATGCTCTGTGAATAGATCAGATTGATAATAAAAAAAGTCGTCACACTCGTCGGGATAATTCCAACCGTACTGATGAATGGACTACCCATAAAAGTAAGAAAAACAGCGATGAGTGTGTTGAGTGCCAGGACCCGACGTATGTTCTCCCAGCGCAGGCAGTCTTTCAAAATGACTATTGTAGTGGCGAACATGGTGTTCTCCTGTGCTACTGATCGTGCAAAATTCAATTGTGATTCAGACACGGCACTCCGTACCGGCGACGCCGGAGCTGTGTGAGGAGAGAAGCCGTCTGCGGTGCTAAGCCCGCTCGCGATACCAGTCCAGCGTTTCGCGCAGCGCCTGGCGATGCGGCGTCGCTTTTTGGGAGAAAACCCGATCAAACTTGCTGTGATCGACGATATAGGGCTGCTCCCACTGGTGCATCATCTCCCTGGTCTCACGGATGACAGGGTTAAAAAATCCGAGCACGGAAATAATCAACCTGCCGGCTGCCCGCACAGGAATCGTGTGTCCGAGTTCATCCTCCAGCAGAGAAACGATCTCACTCGGCGATAACGGCGGGGGATTGGGCACATGCCAGGCTTCCCCAAACGCGTTCTCCGATTCAGACAGGGTCACCAGCGCGCGGGCAAAATCTTTGATATAGGTAAAACTGTGTGGCATGTCCGGGTTGCCGATGATAGTGACCGGCTTTCCGGCCAGCGCAGCCCGGAAAAAAGGTTCGCCCAGGCCGGCATTGCGCACAAACGGCCCGTAAAAATCCGAAGCCCTGCCGATCGCAACCGGGACATCCCCGCGCTTGTGCGCCGCGAGCAACTCTGCTGCCATGCGGGCGCGCACCCTGCCTTTGCGCGTGGTGGCGGTCGTGGGCAGGTCTTCAGTCATCGGGCGGCTGTGGACATCACCGTACATGTACAGATTATCGCCAAAGACCAGCCTGCTGCCGGCCCGTTTCGCGCCCTCGAGGATACCGCGGGTCAGAGCAGGGAACTGCTCCGGCCAGCGCGTATAGGGCGGCATGGCACAGTGAAAAACTGTCCGTGCACCGCTGCACACTTCACCCGTGAAAGCAGCATCAGAAGCATCGCCGGCCACGATTTCAACGCCGGCGGGCAAAGCCGGCTCTACCCTGCCGCTGCGGTTGACAGCAACCACCTGCTTGCCTTCTTCCAGCAAAAAATGCGTTACCCAACGGCCGAGGGGGCCTGTTCCGAAAACGATCGTTTTATCAGATGACATGATCTTTTCCAACCTGCATTTTTTTTGGTGGCCAATACACCGTTCTGCTTTCCCGGCGTTCCATGCATGTGAAATGCCGGGACGAGCTCACATTTTCAACGACGAAATATAGGACATATTCTCACAGAAGCCAACCAGCGTCCGATAAAGCGTTGCACAAGCCGGATGAATGGCAGTACCCGACTGATAAGCGGCAAAGGCGGCCGCCGGCTGCGGCATCGGGAAAACCGGATTACTCCTTGCATCCAACAGCTTTTTTCGCGATCTTAAGCCCCGTCCAAAGGCCCGACTATGGCCGGGAATGAGATCAGTGGTGATTAGAAAACAGGACAGACCAGGTGTACATCATTATCATCGGTGCCGGCGATGTCGGCTACAATCTTGCCAAACAACTTTCCCGTGAAGACCACGACATCATCGTTATAGAAAAGAACCGCGACAAGCACATGCGCGTTGCCGAAAGCCTGGACGTACAGGCGATCTGCGGCAACGGTGTCAGCTATTCCGTGCTCGAACAGGCTGACATCAAAAACGCCGACATGCTCGTCGCTGTGACAACCTCTGATGAAGTCAATCTGCTTGCCGTGCTCATCGCCAAAGAATACGGTGTCGGCAAAACCGTAGCCCGGGTAAAAAACAGCGAATTCCTGCGCGCTGACGCTCCGCTGAACCCGGATAAATTCAAAATCGATCTGCTCATCCACCCGGAATCCGTAGCTGCTGATGCGGCCATCCGTTTGCTGGAGCATACCTCGGTCTCGCACGTGATCGAGTTCGAAGACGGCTCCATCAATTTAATCGGTATCGAGCTCGACGCCAAATGCCCTTTGATCCACAAAACCCTGATCGAAATAGGCCGCGAGCTGAGCGAGCTGGTTTTCCGGGTCATCGCCATTCAACGCCACGACCTGACCCGTATTCCCACGGGTTCAGATGAACTGCTGCCCGGCGACCGCATCTTCATCGCAGCCAAGAAGGAATCTCTGTCGCGGGTGTTACAGGCGTTTGGCAAGGAAGAGATGAAGAAAATCCAGTATATCATGATCATGGGCGGGGGGCAGACCGGCTACGTGCTCGCGCGCGGGCTGGAGAACGACCGCGATGTCAAGCTCATCGAACTGGATCAGAAAAAAGCCACCTTTTTAGGGGAAAACCTCAAAAAGACCCTGGTCATCCACGGCGACGGCCGCGATCTGAACCTGCTCGCCCTCGAAGGCATCACCGACATGGAAGCGTTCATCGCAGTCACCGGAGATGACGAAACCAACATCATCTCCTGCCTGATGGCCAAACACCTGAAAGTTCCGCGCATCATCGCCATGATCAACAAGATGAACTACACACCGATCCTGCACACAATAGGCATCGATGCGTACATTTCCAAACAGATGCTCACCGTCGATGCCATCCTGAAATTCATCCGCAAAGGGGAGATCGTCAGCGTGGCTTCGCTGCCGGGCATCACTGCAGAGGCGTTGGAGATGATCCCGAAAAAGGGATCGAAGATCACGCGCAAGCCCTTATCAAAACTGAAATTACCGAACAACGCCATCCTCGGCGTGGTGATGCGCGGTGAAGAGGTTTTCATTCCTGTCGGCGATACCCACATCCAGACCGGAGACCGGGTTGTGCTCTTTGCCCTGCCCTCGGCCATCCGCGAACTCGAGAATTTTTTCAACTGACAGGGGCTTTGCATGGTCAACACCAGAGCGACCGCCAACGTTCTCTTCGCCCTGCTGATGTTCCTCAGCGCCTCGCTGCTGCCGTCCATCGCTGTTGCGGCGATTTACGGCGAGCCGGACCTGAACGCTTTTCTGATCACCTTTGTGCTCAGCCTGACCGTGGGCGTGCTCGGCTTTATGCTCACACGCATCGACGTGGAACTCAAGCCCAAAGATGGCTTTGTCATCGTCACATTTGCCTGGATTTTGTTCGCGGCTGCCGGCGCGCTGCCGTTCTACCTCTCCGGTTTTATTCCCTCCTACACCGATGCTTTTTTCGAAACCATGTCCGGCTTCACCACCACCGGGGCCACCATCCTGACCGATGTCGAACGCCTGCCGCACGGACTGCTGTTCTGGCGCTCGTTTACGCACTGGCTCGGCGGCATGGGTATTATCGTGCTGTCGCTGGCTATCCTGCCGCTCCTCGGCGTCGGCGGCATGCAGCTTTTCCGCGCCGAAGTTCCCGGCCCGACTCCGGACAAGCTCAGCCCGCGCATCCGCGAAACCGCCAAAGTGCTCTGGGGCGTGTATCTGCTGATGACGATCGTGGAAACCCTGCTGCTGATGCTCGCGGGTATGAATCTCTTCGATGCCCTGTGCCATACTTTCGGCACCGTAGCTACAGGTGGATTTTCAACAAAAAACACCAGCATTGCCTGGTATGACAGCGCTGCCATCGATTACATCATCATCGTGTTCATGATGCTGTCCGGGATCAACTTTGCCCTGCACTTCCGTGCCCTGCAGGGGCGCATCAACATCTACTGGCACGACGCAGAAGTCAAACTCTACACCGCGATCATCCTCATCATTTCGGCCATAGTCGGTGTACAGATCATGCTTTACACAAACAGCGACTTTGCGACCACTGTGCGCCATGCTGTTTTTCAGGTCGTTTCGATTCTCACTACAACAGGTTACGGCACGGCGGATTATGAGCTCTGGGGGCTGGCGGCACAGCTTCTCCTCTTCGTCCTGATGTTTATCGGCGGTTGTGCTGGTTCAACGGGAGGGGGCATGAAAATTATCCGGCCGCTGGTGCTGTTCAAATTCAGCCGCACCGAGGTGATGCGACTGGTGCACCCGCACGCCATCCTGCCGGTACGCGTCGGAGAAATGATCGTGCCGCGGGAAATCATCGCCACTGTGGCCGGTTTTTTTCTGTTTTATATCGGCCTTTTTGCCTTTGGCGTCCTTTTCATGAGCTTCCTCGGCCTCGATCTCGAAACCGCCCTTGGCAGCGTTGCCGCAACCATCGGCAACGTCGGCCCCGGCCTCGGCAGCGTTGGCCCGACGGAAAACTACGCCGCCATCCCGGCTGTCGGCAAATGGTTTCTTTCGTTTCTCATGCTCTCAGGCCGCCTGGAAATCTATACAGTGATCATTCTTTTCAGCCGTACTTTCTGGCAC
>DRLW01000058.1 GCA_011375275.1 Bacteroidota bacterium | reverse complement strand
CCATACCGGTCCAGAAGCCGATGATACCATATTTCTTCATCCCGGAAAAGGTGACCGTTCCCAGGGTAATCAAGGTCAGAGTCGCGGTAACACTGATGTCGCTCGTCGCCGAGGCACCCCCCGGAACCAGACCGAGGAGGTTATTGGTCACGATAAAGAAAAAAACCGTCAGTATGTAAGACTCATACCGTTTGCCATCTTTGCCGAGATAGTTGTTGATGATATCTTCGCGCAAAAACACGACGATTGCCTCCAGGGCATTGCCCAGGCCGGAGGGAATCATTCGCCTCTTTCCGAAAACCGCCGGTAAAACGAGCAACAGTATCGCAGTGGCTACCCACATGAAAATCGTGTGGTAGGTAATGCTGAGATCAACACCCAGTACAGTCGGCAGGTGGATAACCGTGTGGTCGATGACGTGCTCAAGGACATTGCCGGCGCCTTCGCCATGCCCCTTTTCCCCCTCTTCGACGACGAGGCGGGCTATCGTGGTGATGCTGTTCAACGCGCTTCCGAAAAGCATATTTTATTATCCGATTTGAAAAAAATTGGCCAAACCCGATTTATTCACAAATTAACGCCCCGGGAAGAAAAACACGGGAGTCGATACCCGGACAAAGCGTCATTCGATGAACGAACTGATGACTGGTGTATAAATCAGGATAATTGCTTCTGTAAAAAGTTAACTTCGAAAACCTGAAGTATAAGATAAAATCCCAACAACGCAAATGAAAAAGTGTACACATTCAAGTCAGTCGCTTTGGCGACCCACAAAATCGCAACTGTGACGACAAGAAATCTCAACAGCATACCGGACAACAGGCTGCGCAGCATCCGACTTTCTCCGGCAGCCACTGCCTTTTTGTTAAAAATCCATGCGATGATGATATTCACTATGCCGACAAGACTGCCGGCGACCACAGCGATGAGATGCCCTGAGCCCAGAAAGGCGTACACCGGCCATGCGACAAGTACAAGACCGAGGACAGTCGTTGCCAAGGTGCGCACGAAAAAGCGTGCGAGATCATTCATCGTCTTTATCTGTCTTTTTGGTGGGATAAGCAGCCCTGTATATCGTAAGAAATCCACTCGCAACCCCAATCAGCAATCCTGTAATCATGAAGATGGGGAGAGTGGATAACTTGGAATCGAGCCAGTAGCCGCCATAGGTACCGAGCAGGATGGCTGACGCAAAACGCATCCCGATATCGATATACGGCACATAGCTGGCGGCAATTTTTTTTGTGCGCCTTTTCGGCGTTTGTGTCACTTTTTACCCTGCAGTGAGCCTGATTTTTGCGGTGCTCCGATCAGAGATTTGGCGTTGCTGCTGAAATTAGCTGCATCTGCCTGTCCCATGGAACAGACGCCTTCAAACATTGCGCCCTCATCGATCACCAGCTTGGCTGTTTTCAACTCACCATAAAAATAGGATTTTGCTTCCAGTACAATCTTGCCGCTGGCGTGAATTTTACCTTTGACTTTACCACCGATGATAGCGTTTTTCACGGTGACCTCACCGTCGATCTCCCCCTCTTTACCGACGATCAGTGAGTCTGTCGTGGATATTTTGCCTTTGACGCGGCCATCGATACGAATGCTGCTCTGCACTTTGAGCGTACCGTCAAACTCTGTTCCTTTGCCGATGATCGTGTTGAGATCGCCCGGGCGATCGAAATCGTCGATATCTTTTTTTCCCAACATTCTTTTCCTCTTAGGGTTTTCCAGTCGAAGCTGCTTTTTCCTGAACCTGAAAATTTCATCATTCCGAAAATTTTCACTGCACAACCAGTTGCTTACCCGCTGGATGACAGAATGCGTATTTCCGGACGAAAATTTTTCAAATTCCCCGGCATATCGGTGAAGCGTGAATACATCAAGAAGCCGGGTAACAACCCCCTACTCCGGATTCAGGGCCAGGATGAAATCACGTGGATCTACTGGCTTGCCGTCTTTCCAGATTTCGAAATGCAGATGAGGCCCGGAGCTTTGCCCCGAATTCCCCAGCTCGGCGATCGGATCTCCTTTGCGGACGTACATTCTTTCATCGACCAGCAGCCGGCTGTTGTGCCCATAGTAGGAGAAAATATCATCGCCATGATTGAGAATCACCAGGTTCCCCAGGGTTGCTGTCCAGCCAGCGAAAATGACGATGCCGTCACCAGCAGCACGGATGGTCGTTCCCCGCTTTGCCGCTATATCGACACCAAAATGGCGCTTGCCGTGAATCCAGTCTTCCGGAGCGAACTGGTTGGTAAGATACCCTTCAACCGGCAAAAGCGTCGGCAGGTTTGAGGTGAAATCTTTACCAGAGTTCTTACGGTTGACGATAAAACTCGAGCTGGTATAGAACGCACGAGATTTCCGTCTCTCCACGTTCTCTCTGTATGCTGAACGGCTGGGCAGCGATAGTGCTCCCGGCTCCCTGTATTGCGCTGTTTTCAAAGAACCCGTCGTCCCTCCAACACGTTCAACGCCGAGGGCTTTGAGCACTTTTTCATACTTTAAACTGAGGTCTTCAAAATCCTGGCTCAGTTTATAAACTCTCTTGTTGTCGTCGAGAAGCTGAGCATTTGCATGCACCAGCTCTGCATTGCGTTCATTGGTTTCGTACCAGCGGTAGTATGCGAACCCACCGATGATGATGTGCAAAAGCAGGATACCTGCAATCACACCGATGATCCGCATCGTGCGGATGCTCATGCGTATCGTGTATGGCTCGACACTGCCATCCGGAACGAACATGATCGATATGCGTTTGTGCCGTCTTCTGCTCATTCACTGTCCTTGCGGATTGAATTCACGCCGGCGGCCCAAAAAAGAGACGCAAAACTATAAATTATTTTTATGAATGTCAACTTCTTTTGTCGCCCGTTTTCACGCATGATTTATTACGCCAGCATCAGGAATTTTTTGTGCTCAACAACATGTCCAGAAGGCGCTCCAGATCACCTTCATTATAAAATTCCAGTTCGATTTTTCCGCCTGTGCCCGCAGCCTGAATATGGACCTGTGTGCCAAAAATCTGACGCAGTTGATTTTCCGCCTCTGCAAGCTCCGGGCTCCTGGTTTCAGCGGCTTTTTTTCTGGCTGCCGGTTTCGGCACCTTGCCCTGCTTGGCTGCTTTCTCAGCCTGGCGAACGTTCAGGCCTTCCTTGATGATGCGCTGCCATAGTGCCTTTCTGTCATCATCGCTGTCACAGCTCAGAAGCGCCCGGGCATGCCCGGCCGAGATCTGGCCGTCCTGCAGAGACTCCTGTATGTATACAGGCAATTTCAACAGACGCAAAAAATTCGCCACCGTCGCCCGTTCTTTGCCGACGCGTTTGGCCGCTTCATCCTGTGTCAGATTGCATTCATCGATGAGGCGCTGGTAGGCATTGGCCTCTTCGATCGGGTTGAGGTTTTCGCGCTGAATATTCTCGATCAGCGCCATCTCCAGCATGTCCTCATCGCTGTCAACGTCGAGCACAAAAGCGGGGATTGTGGCCAGACCGAGACTCTGAACGGCACGCAGCCGCCGCTCACCGGCTATCAATTGATAGGTTTTGCCATGCGGCCGTACCGTAATCGGTGTAATGATCCCTTTTTCAGCTATCGAGTTTTTCAGCTCTTCCAATGCGACGGGATCAAACTCTGTACGGGGTTGGAATGGGTTGGGGGAAATCTGTGAGACGTTTATTTCACGAAGGTTCTCGGCCTGTTGTGCTTCCTCCGGCTGAATGTCAGCTATGAGAGCCGAAAGTCCCTTCCCGAGCCGTTTGGTGGCCATTCTTCAGTACCTCTTCAGCTAAACTCATGTAGTTTTCGCAACCGGATGATATGGCATCGTAAAGTATGATCGGTTTCCCATGGCTGGGCGCCTCGCTGAGACGCACATTGCGGTACACGATGGTATCGAACACTTTGTCCCCGAAATACTGACGCACATCATCAGCAACCTGACGGCTGAGATTGAGGCGGTTGTCGTACATCGTCAACACGACACCTTCGATCTCAAGGTGCGGATTCAGATGTTTCTGCACCAGACGGATCGTGTTGAGCAGTTGGCTCAATCCCTCGAGCGCGTAGTATTCGCACTGGATCGGGATCAGAACCGAGTCTGCTGCGGTCAGGGCGTTCAGGGTCAAAAGCCCGAGGGACGGAGGGCAGTCGATGAGCACATACTCGTATTCACGATTGAGGTTTCCAAACGCATTGGCCAGAATCTGCTCCCGTGAGATAGCGCCGACAAGCTCCACTTCGGCACCTACGAGACGAACGTGCGAGGGCAGCAGATCGAGATAATCGAGTTCTGTACGCAAAATAGCCTGATTGATATCCAGGTCTTCAACCAGGACTTCATAGATACTGTTTTTTATATTCCGGGTATTAAAGCCAAAACCACTGGTGGTATTTGCCTGAGGATCGATATCCACGGCGAGCACGGAATGCTCGGCAACCGCGATGCTCGATGACAAATTGACCGCCGTCGTGGTTTTACCCACGCCGCCCTTCTGGTTCGCTATGGCAATTATTCGTGCCATGTTTTTTGCTCCGAATCTCGTTTTTATCAAAGACGCACAAGATAGTGTGAACCTGAACCAAAATCAAGATATTTTTCCCCAAGCAGGCTCACCTGGGTGCCGGCCTTTTTGTCCGCGGCTACACACACTTCCATGTCGCCGGCGTGCAGCGCGGGTGATCAGTAATTATAGCCGCCACCGAAGATACTCGACCGGCCGCCACGGCGTTCGAGCTTGATATCGCGCAACTGTGGCGCCTTGATATTCAGACGAAAATAAAAACTTTTGCCGCTTCCTACCGGGTTCCAGTTCAGGGAAAGCTCCCAACAGTGCAGATCGCGGTAGATGTTCCAGTATTGCGAAACCACCTGACGCCTGATGAAATCAAACTGGCCGCGAAAGCCCACGCGCCAGTTTTCCGACAGGCGCAGATCTGCATTGTTGATGCTGATATAAGCGGTTTTCCTCACATTGGCCGGGTCGGCCTTGCTGATGCTGTAACGCAGCGAAAAACTCGCAGACCACGGGACAGCATAGTTGATCGCCACTGGCTGGGTTTCAAAGCGCTCAAAGCCGTCAGCCAGGCTGCTGCGCTGAGGTGGGACTTGTTCTGTTGCTCCCCCTTTTCCTCCCTGCAGGCTGAAATTGGCATTGACGTTGATATTCACCAGCCGAAGCCAGCGGACACTGAAAAAACCGTTTTCGCTGATCAGAAGCTTATCGATCATCTTTTTATTTTCGCTGTCAT
>DRLW01000057.1 GCA_011375275.1 Bacteroidota bacterium | reverse complement strand
GGCTGTTTTGACATCCTCATCAGCCACAAGGGGCAGGGGGGAGCGCTGGCGCAGCCAGATGAGATCATCGAGCCGGCCTGCGGGCATGGGTTGCTCGACGAACTCCACGCCGAGTCCGGCAAGCCACTCGATCTTTTCCAGCGCGAGCTGCCGGTCGTGCCAGCCTTCGTTGGCATCGACACGCACGGTTTTCTGTGTCACCTCGCGCAGAGCGCGCATGGTTTCTTCGTCCTGCTCGCCGCCGAGCTTGATTTTCAGAATCGGGAAGTCCCCGGCCTCGCGCACCTTCTGCTGCACCGCCTCGATGCTGTCGATGCCGATGGAGTAGCTGCTTAGCGGGCAGGTGCGGGGATCGAGACCGAACAGCGCATGCACGGGCAGGGCGTATTTTTTTCCGACCCAATCCAGCAGAGCGAGATCGAGGGCAGCTTTGGCTGCGTCCTGGCCTGTAGCGAGAGCATGGATGGATTCTTTCACAGGCAGGAAATGGTGCGGAGTGCACGCTGCCAGCAGCGGCCGGGCCAGCTCGAGAAAGTCCCGAATGCTGTCAAGGCTCTCGCCGTAGCGCTCGTTGTGAGCCGCCTCGCCAAAACCGCTGATCCCCTCATGCTCCAGGCGGACAAACCAGTATTCTTTGAACTCCGTCGCGCCGCGCGCTATGCGCCAGACATGCCTGAGGTGCAGCTTTTTTTTCTCGATATGGAGCTTCATGGTGTCTCTTCCGATGTGGTGTGAATCCGTTCCGGCAGCCGGCCCGGCGCAGCAGTGGCCCGATAATTTTATTCATGGCCACAAGATCAATTTTTCCCTGCTCGCCGACAGGCCGTACTATACCAGCTAAAGCAGCTGTGTGAGCTTTTCAGTCGGTCGGGCGAGAACGCCCTGATCGCCGCGCAGGACGATCGGCCGTTCGAGAAGCACCGGATGTGCTGCGATGGCTCGGATGAGTTCCTCCTCGCTTTTGGACGGATCATCGAGAGCAAGCTCTTTGTAGATTTTCTCCTTGCGCCGCATGATCTCACGCACGGGCACACCGAGGATAGACAGTATCCTGCGAATCTCAGCTTCATCCGGTGGTGTTTTCAGGTAGAGAATTTCCTCGAATTCCTTGCCGTGTTCCTGCAGCAGGGCTTTTGCCTGACGGCTCTTGCTGCAGCGCGGGTTGTGGTAGATCGTGTATTCCGCCATCTCCGACCTCTCGGGTTTGTCTGAAATCATTCTTCAGGCCTGAAAATCAGGACAAATTAAAAAAGGGAGCTTTCTCACATCGTGTTGGGTGATGATCCACAACGTAGCCGCCCTGTGACGTCGTTGTATCGGAATGATTGGCTATTTCATAACCTTGCGAAGGCTACGAGCCTTCGTAAGGTTCAGGCTCGTCATTTTGTGCCATACGGTTCGCAGCCGTCTCTGAGCCGCGCAGGGAGCACATGTTTACGATGTTTGCTCTGATTTCAGCGTCATCGCGCTGGCTGTGCGGCCGAGCAGGGTTATGGCGACCGTCACGCAGGTGCCGATGACGATGAACCACGGCCAGCCCAGTTTGGCATGATACATCCAGCCAAAAAACGAATCGATATCACCGGGCATCATGGGATCGTACAGTCCGAACGCGGGAATCAGGCTGGTCTTGTACGAGATCAGCACGATCACCAGCGTGCTGATGGTCATACCCAGGATATTGGTGGCGTTGTTGCCGCGTTTGCGGGTCAGCAGCCCGGTGAGAAAGATGCCGAGCAAACCACCGTAGAACAGGGTCATCACGCCGAGGGCGATGCTGAGCAGATCGGTTTCCGGGTTTTTC
This sequence comes from Bacteroidota bacterium, assembly GCA_011375275.1. Classification (GTDB taxonomy): domain Bacteria; phylum Zhuqueibacterota; class Zhuqueibacteria; order Zhuqueibacterales; family Geothermadaptataceae; genus Geothermadaptatus. The sequence continues at coordinate 3,733 of DRLW01000057.1, read as the reverse complement.
ATATAAAAATCTGCCACAAGCGTGGCCACGAAAATCAGCAGCGCTCCGATGATCACGGTACTGATTTTTGCCATTTTCATGAAAGCATCGGTAGAACCTTCGGGCTTGAAGTAAGGCTTGTAAAAGTCGTTGATGAAAGTCGAACTCATCGAGTTGAGTTCCGAATCGATGCTGGACATAGCGGCGGCAAAAACCGAAGCGATGATGATCCCGGAAATACCCATGGGAAGGCCGTGCACGATATAGTGCAGGTAGAAGTCGCCGTTCTGGCCGCTGGCTTTCAGGGATTGCGCCAGTTCGAGCATGGCGTCGCCGGCAGGGCGGGTTTCCACATAAGCGAACAGCAACAGCCCGACGATCATGAACAGGATCGTGACACCGATTCCGATGAATCCGCTGGAAACCATGGAGATTTTGCCGCGATAGCTGTCCTTGCAGGTGAGCAGCCGTTGCACCATGGACTGGTCTGTGCCGTGGGTGGCCATGGTGAGGAAAAAACCGCCGACGATCGCCGGAATAAAGTGATAAGCATTGCTGAACAGAGCCAGCCCGCCGTTGGCATCGCGCCAGCTCGTGTCGAAGAAGCGTAGTTTCTCATGTTCGTTGAACAAGGTCATCAGCTCTCCGGCGGACAGGGGGATTTCCCCGAGCAGCACCCAGATGCTGGCGATGGCGCCGCCCATGAGCACCACTGCCTGGCTGACGTCGGTCCAGATCACCGCCTTGATGCCGCCGTACAGGGTATAGATGATCGCGATGATACCCAGGATGATGATCGACCAGACCATGCTGATGCCGGCGACGACTTTCAGCGCCAGCGCGGCCATGAACAGGCGCGAGCCGCCGGCAAAGAGCCGGCCGAGCAGAAAAGCGCCGGCCGCGGTATTTCTCGTCGGAAAGCCAAAGCGTTCGGTGAGAAAGCCATACACCGTGAACACGCGCATGCGATAATAAACGCCGATAAACACAAACGCGAGCACAAAGCGCGCGATGATCGAGCCGACGGCAAACTGCAGATAGGTCAGGTCACGCGTGTAGCCCTGCTCCGGTGCGCCGAGAAACGTCGCTGCACTGATTTCAGTGGCTACCAGGGACAAAGAAGCAGCCCACCATGGAATCGAGCGGCCGCCGAGGAAATAGTCCTCCATATTATCCTGCTTGCGCGAGGCCCACAGCCCGATAGCGATGACGATGGCGATATAAACGAAAATGATGATCCAGTCGAAAACGGTCATGTGTGTGGTCCATTCAGATTCAGAATGAGTCGTTTTTTTCGGTTTTATTCAGCCTCGGAAACATGTCCCGTGCTGATTGCCGCAAATGTAAAAAATAATCGATGGAAAAGAAGAAAAAACGTACCGGACTTGAATATCACCGCGTTTGTGATTCCACTCGTCGCCTGCCCCGAAGTTTTTTATGCAGTCCTGAACTGCGTCAGAGCTTTGCCAACTGGTTGTTCATATCAACTCACCATGGTTGTCTCTTTTCGGTCAGTCCACCAGAGCACAGCATGTGCCCAGCCCGGAACCGTCTTTCCGGTTTCCCGGAAGGGAAGACCGGGATATCCCAGACTCAGGCATGGCCTGAAAAGATGAGATTCCGGCACTTCGCTTCGCTTGGCCGGAATGACAGAAATCGATATCTGAGCCAAGCCTCCGTTAGCTGAACTAACTGGAAATCCTGAGCTTTTCCAGGCTGTCTGCTTCCTGCAGCATGACGGCCTGCTGCCACCCGCGTACGGAATTGAACACAGCAATGCCTTCGTTTCGCTGCAGCGCTTCGACGGGCAGAGGGGCTTCGTGGATTTTCCCTTCAGCCAGCAGCCGCGCCCGTTCTATGCCTGCCAGCAGGCCACAGGAAACCGGCGGTGTCAACCAGCGCCCATCGATTCGCAGGGCCAGGTTGGCTATCGTGGTTTCAGTGAGCTGGCCTTTTTCATTCCACAAAATGACATCATCGGCCTGCGGGCATCCGCGCCGGGCCTGTTCATAGAGAGTTCGCCAGGTTGTTTTATGGTAGAGAAAAACCGAATCAATCTGAACAGGCTGCGCAGCCAGCGCCAGGCGCAGCGGACCTTCGCCAGCCCCGGGCAGCGGATGGTTTTCGATGTGCCACGTACCGGTTTGACTCACCAAAAGCCGTACTTTTCGGGCTTCGGGCGGGAAGGTCTCTGCCGCCAGGTTCAGCGCCTGTTCGATTTCCTGACGGTGGCAGGAAAACCCAAAATACTGCGCGGACTGGGACAACCTGTCCAGATGTTCGTGCAGATAGGCAAAGCCCTCGTCCGGTTGCCACAAAAGTGTTTCAAGCAGGCGGAAGGACGGCCACTTGCGCAGCAGTACCTCGGCTTTTAACCGGCATTCCTGCCATTCTTCCTGCGGGTCAGAATCCTGCACCACGCCGCTGCCGGTGCCATACTCTGCAACTCCCTGCTGTTTGTCGATCAGCACCGTGCGGATGGCGACGTTGAACTGGGCTGTGCGGTTGGGCGAGATGAAGCCGATGCTGCCCGTGTAGATGCGGCGCGGGCTGTTTTCCAGCCCGGCGATGATCGACATGGTGCTCGCTTTCGGTGCGCCGGTGATGGAGGCACAGGGGAAGAGCCCGGCCAGGGTTTCCGCCGGGTGCAGGGGGATATTCGCGCTGACTTCTGAAGTCATCTGCCAGACAGTCGGGTAGCGTTCCAGGGCAAAGAGCGAAGGCACGCGAACGCTGCCGATCCGGGCCAGGCGGCCGAGATCATTGCGCAGCATATCGACGATCATCAGATTTTCCGCACGGTTTTTTTCAGACTGTTCCAGCCAAAGGCGGCGCTCGTGATCCTGCGCACTGGTCAGGCCGCGTGCTGCCGTGCCTTTCATCGGCCGGGTGCGGACGATTTCGCCCTGCTGGCGGAAGAACAGCTCCGGTGAGGCAGAGCAGATGTAAAAATCACCGGTGTCGGCAAAGGCGGAGAACCGCGATTGCTGGCCGGCATGCAGGCTCTGAAACAGGGCAAAAGCGTCACCGCTGAAGCGGCTGCGCAGGCGCATGGTGAAATTGACCTGATAGGTATCACCTGCTGCGATATGCTTTTTGATGCTGGCGATGGCGTGGAGATACTCGTTGCGGCTGAGGGTCATTTGCCAGGGACTGAGGGAAAAGCGGCCATGGCTCCCGGGCAGTTCGGCCAGTTGCTGCGGCGCGTCGAAAATTCCAAACCAGGCCAGGGGAAAGCCGTTGCCGGTGTGGGTTATGAAAGCCGGATCAAAAGCAGGTGCTGCCTCATAGGCAAGAAAGCCTGCAGCATGCCAGCCGTTCTCCGTGGCCCGGCGCACTTCTGCCAGTACGGCCGGAACCTGCTGGAGCTGATGCGCGACCACGATACGCTGCGGCCGGGAAAAATGCAACCAGCAACCGGAGTGGTCATCGAAAAGCCACAAGCAGGGCGACTGGGGCGCACCGGTGGATAGAGAAGCAAGCATGGTCTTCAAAAAAGAGTAGATAGCAGGCTGAAGGCGGCAAAGCCGAACGCGAGCACGGTGAGCGATAACAAAGCCATGGCAACTTTGTTGTGCAGCGGTGTTTCGGTTGCACGTTCGCGATATTTCAGCACCATGGCACTGAGATAGCCACCGGCAAAGCCGCCAGCGTGGGCGAAGTTATCCACACCGGCAAAGACCAGCCCGAAGATGAGCAGGAAAATGGCGATCTGCCCGAACTGGCGATACATCTCCATGCCATAAACACCGCC